>JAJPHE010000118.1 GCA_021325435.1 Actinomycetota bacterium
ACGGATGGGTCCGGGCCCAGCCGGCCGGCGGCGTCGAGGCGCCCGCCGAGCTGCTCGGCGAGCTGGCCGGCCTGGACCGGGCGACCGCCGTCGGGGCCCTCGAGGGCGCCGGCGTGGCCGCCGCCCCCGCCCGGCGCGTCGGGGAGCTGACCGCCGACCCCGAGGTGACCGCCTACCGGGTGGTCGAACCGCATCCGTCGCGGCCGGGGTGGTGGACGACCGGGCCGCCGGCCCGCTTCTCGCGCACATCGCTACCCACGCTCGAACCCGCCTCGGACCTGGCCCAGCACACCGACGACGTGCTGGCCGAGCACGGCCTCTCGGAAGGGGAGAGGGCGGCGCTGCGCGACGCCGGCGTGATCAAGTAGCGGTGTCGCTGTGGCTGGTCGAGGCCCGCCTGCGGTCCCACCTCGGGATCGACCGGGCCCGGGTCGAGTGCATCGCCGCCGGCCTGACACCGCTGCGTCCACGGGTGCTGCGCCGCCGGCGGCTGCACGCCAGCCTCCACCTGCTGGCCGAGGGCGACTCGGGGCTCGAGGCGACACGACGGGCCGACGCCGCCCTCGCCCGCGTCCTCGACCCGTTCTGGGAGATCGGATGGGAGACCGAGGTGGTCGCCGACCTGGGCTGACGGTGCGCTCGGCCGGCGCGCTCGTCACGCGACTGTTCAGGGCCGGCCGCTCCTAGCCGATTGAGGTGGGACCCTGCGGTGCCGGAGGGTCGAGACCCATGCTCGAAACAGTCACCACCACCCCGGCCGGCTCCGCTGCCGACCCCCCGCAAGACCAACCGGCCACAACCAAGCCGTCGCGGCTGTGGGTGCTGGCGAGCGTCGGGTGGGCGCTGGCCCCCCTTCTGCTGGCGTTGCCAGCCGGCCCCTTCTTCGGCTGGGCGGCGTGGCGACTCCGCAGCAGGGTGGTGGCCGTGGAGGCGGCCCTGTACGGCTCGGCCACTGTCGCCTTCTTCGCCCTGACCAGCCAGCCGTCCGGAACGGTCCAGAACGTCGGCGTCGTGGTCGGTCTCGGGGTCATGGTTGTGGCCACGGTCCGGGCCTTCGTGTTGCGGGCCCGGGTCTTCCGGCTCCGGTCACCGGCGACAGGGACCGAGACGGGAGGGACGGATTGCCCTCCGCCACCCGGCTGGACGCCGGTGTTCCCGGCGTCGTCCGTGGGCGCGCCCGACCCGGACCGGCCCGCCACCTGGATCGCCCCACTCGCCTGCAACGGTCGCGACCAGCACCTCGTGAGCCTGCCCGCGTGGCGCACCATCGGCTACGTGTTCGGTGGCGCCAGCCTGATCGCCGTCCAGCTGTACCTGCACGTCTACGGACGGGGGCTCGGCATCGGGATCGGGCTGCTGCTGACCCCGCTGTTCGTGGTCCTGTTCAGCCGGCGGCTCGATGGACCGGTGCTCTACTACCGCAACTGGGGGGTTCGCCGGGCGGTCCGACTGGACCGGGTCAGCGCGGTCGCGACCACGGCGGCGGCCCGCTACGCCACCCTCCTTCTCTCCGCACAAGGTGTGCGCCGCCCGGTGCGGGTGAGCCTGCGCTCCACCGGCTACGTCGCCCCTCCCGCGGTCGCCGATCACCTGCGAGGCTGGCTCGAACGCCCCGGCGTCCAGATCACCCCGGCCGCCTCCGCCGTGCTCAGCGGCGAGTTTCTCACCGCCCACCCGAGCAAGCGGCCGAGTCGGCTGTACCGGGCCCTGGCGGTCCTGCTCGGGGTGGTCCTTCCCCTGTCATCCCTCGGCCTTGGAGTGTGGCTGAGCCACCAGCGCCAAGCCGAGCTGCGCATCCCCGGCGCCCCCGGCTACTCCACCTTCGGAGGACCCCATGGCAAACCGTTGGCCGTGGGCCGGCCCTGGGGCCGGCCCTGCCAGCCGGTCCGGTTTACCGTCGAACAGGACGTCCCCGACTGGGTCTACAACCAGGTGGCGGCGGTGGTGGCCGAAGCCCGGGCCGACGGCATCGACGTAACGGTCGAGACGCGCAACTTCTACTGGACCCCGTCGAGCCTCTACTACCCGGCGGGACAGACGCCGGAGACGGTGGTCCGCGTTCCGGTCTTCTCCGACGACGCCACCCCTCCCCGGCTCCGAGACGGCCAGCCGGAGCGGATCCTTCTCGGGTGGGACGCGGCGGTGGACCCCGACGGAACGCACGAGGACGTCACCTCGGAGCAGGGCGTCCTGCATCTCGCCGCCCTGAACGGCGACCTGCCAGCCACCCGCCGGGCCATCCGCCAGCTGGTTGCTCTCAGCCAGGGCATCGAAGCCAGCACCTCGCCTGAGTCGGGCATCCGTCAAGGGTCCACTCAGGACCGTTTCACCCCCGCAGACGTCAATGCGATGAGAACGATGTCCGGCTGCGGCGCTGCCTACCCGTCAGCTCCGTAGACCTGCCGGTTCTCCCCGAGCGTCTACTTGGCGTTGTGGAACTCGACCCGCCAGCGCCACTCGCTGCCGTCCTCGGCGTTCCACCACGACAGCAGGATGCCGACCTCGCCGCCGGGGAGGATCACGGGCCGGCCGATGTCAGACTCGTCGGGCCACACCTGGCGGCGGGTGACGCTCGCGCCCTCGATGGAGAGCCGGGCCATGGGGGTGGCGCCCTCGGCGCTCAGCCCCTCGGCCTTGGCCACCACCTGACCCGACGGGTCGCGCACCTCGACGTCCACCCGCTCCGAGATCGAGTGGGCCAGCACGCAGTCGGTCGCCGCCAACACCGCCCGGGCCACCTCGAGCCCGAGCATGCCCCCGTCGGGGTTGCGGATCTCCCAGATGTGGTCGCCTTGGGACACCATGGAGGACACCTACCCAGGAGGCGGCATGAACCCGACCTACAGCCCCGAAGCCGAGGCCTACCGCCAGACCGTGCGCCGGTTCCTCGCCAACAAGCTGCCGGCCGACTGGAAGGGGCTGTCGGCCATGGCGCCCGACGAGCGCCAGGAGTGGTTGCGGCAGTGGCGCCAGGTCCTCGCCGACGCCGGCCTGATCGCCCTGTCCTGGCCCAAGGAGTACGGCGGCGCCGGCCTCTCCCAGCTGGAGCAGGTGATCCTGGCCGAGGAGTTCACCAACGCCGGCGTGCCCACCGCCGTCGCCAACGACAACTTCGGCACCGGCATGGTCGGGCCCACCATCATCGTGTGGGGCACCGAGGAGCAGAAGTCCTACTTCCTGCCCCGCATCATCTCCGGCGAGCACCGTTGGTGCCAGGGCTACTCCGAGCCGGAGGCCGGCTCCGACCTGGCCGGCCTGGGCACCCGGGCCGTGCTCGACGGCGACGAGTGGGTGATCAACGGCCAGAAGATCTGGACCTCGGCGGCCCGCACGGCCAACTGGATCTTCGTGCTGGCCCGCACGGACCCCGACGCCCCGAAGCACAAGGGCATCACGTTCCTCCTCGTTCCGATGGACCAGCCGGGCGTGGAGGTGCGCCCGATCCGCGAGATGACCGGCGAGGCGCTGTTCAACGAGGTGTTCTTCAGCGACGCCCGCACGGCGCGGGCCAACGTGGTGGGCGAGGTGAACCAGGGCTGGACCGTCGCCAACACCCTCCTCGGGTTCGAGCGGGGCGGGCGGGCGACGATCATGCACATCGCCTACCGGCGCGAGCTGGAGCGGATCATCGACGCCGCCCGCCAACGGGGCAAGGCCGCCGACCCGCTCATCCGCCAGCGGCTGGCCGCCGCCCACACCGACGTCGAGATTCTGCGCTATCTGGGCATGCGCTCGCTCACCCGGGCCCTGGCCGGTGAGCGGCCCGGCCCGGAGGCGTCGGTGTTCAAGCTGGCGTGGAGCCAGTACCACCAGCGGGTCACCGAGCTGGCCGTCGACATCCTGGGCATGGAGGCAGCGGCGCCGAGCGGCGAACGGGCCATGAGCTCGATCGGAGTCGACCAGTCCGACACCGGGTCGCCGGCCGCCCTCGTCACCACGTTCCTCGGGGCCCGGGCCGGCACCATCTACGCCGGCACGTCGCAGGTGCAGCGCAACATCCTCGGCGAGCGGGTGCTCGGCCTTCCCCGGGAGCCGCGCAGCGACGACGGGCCGTGGAGTCGCACTCCCCGCCAGCCCGCCACCGAGGCGACCGCGGCGCCGGCGGGCGCCCGCGCCTAGGCGACTACCCGACGGCGGCCTCGACCGCGGCCCCCGCCGCCACCAGCGCCTCCTCGCCCCCGTGGGGCCCGATCAGCTGCAGGCTGGCCGGCAGGCCGCCGGGCCGGGGAACCGGCAGAGCCAGGGCCGGGTTGCCGGCGAAGTTCACCGGCGCGGTGAAGTTGGCCACCATGGCGTGGCCCCCGGCGTCGTCCAGCCGGGGCGGGGTGATCATCAACGTCGGGCAGGCGATCACCTCGACTCGACCGAGCACGTCGGCCATCGCCTTCCGCCAGGCGGCGGCGTCGGACCGGAGCTGTTGGAGCTGGGCGGAGTCCACCGCCGACCCCATGGACATGAAGAAGCTGCTTACGTCATCGCCGAGATCGTCGGGCTGCTCCTCCAGCAGCCGGCGGTTGTTGGCGTAGCCCTCGGCGCACATGAGCGAGATGCACTCGCCGAAGGCGTCGTTCCACCCGGGCAGCTCGACGTCGACCACCTCGAAGCCGGCGGCGCCCAGGGCGGCGTCGACGGCCTGGGCGATCTCCGCTTCGTGGGCGGGCACGCCGCGCAGCCGGCCGACGACGTGGGGCACCGAGCCGGGGGCGAAGCCGGGCTCGAGCAGCTGCATGCCGAGTACGACTCCGGCGACGTCGGCGGCCATGGGCCCCACCGTGTCGAGTGACTGGGCCAGTGGCCACACGCCGTCGCAGGAGATGCGGCCGAAGGTGGTCTTGAGGCCCACGGTGCCGCAGCACGCCGAGGGGATCCGAACCGACCCGCCGGTGTCGGACCCGTAGGCAACGTCGGCTTCGTCTTCGGCAACGGCGACCGCCGATCCGCTGGACGAGCCGCCGGGTATGCGCTCGGGGTCGAGAGGGTTGGTCGGTGTTCCGTACCACGGGTTGATGCCGGTGCCGCCGAAGGCCAGCTCGTGCAGGTTCACCTTGCCGACGATGCGGGCGCCGGCCCGGCGGGCGCTGACCACACAGGGGGCGTCGGCCGCGGCCGGTTGGGCCGAGCGGGCCACGGCCCGGCTGCCGGCCGTGGTGGGCACCCCCTCCACGTCGATGAGGTCCTTGACGGCGAGGCGGGGGCCGTCCCCGGAGGCGTCGAGGCGGGTGATGAAGGTGGCCACGACCCGACACTACGCGCCGGTATGGTCGACCGAGTGCGGCTGGTGATCGGGCGGTGCAGCGTGGAGTACTCCGGGCGCCTCGACGCCCGCCTCCCCGAGGCCGTGCGCCTGGTGATGGTCAAGGCCGACGGGTCGGTCTCCATCCATTCCGACGACCGGGCCTACAAGCCGCTGAACTGGATGAGCCCTCCGGCCTATCTGATCGAGGAGGGGATGGTCTGGACGGTCACCGGCAAGGGAGGCGACCGGCTGGTCATCACCTTCACCGAGCTGCTGTCCGACTCGCTCGTCGAGCTGGGCGCCGAGCCCGGCCTGGTGAAGGACGGGGTCGAGGCCGACCTGCAGGAGCTGCTGGCCGCCGACTGCTCGGTCATCGAGGACGGACTGGTGCTGGTGCGCCGCGAGTACCCGACGGCGATCGGGCCGGTGGACCTGTTGTGCCGCGACCGCCACGGCGCCACGGTGGCGGTCGAGATCAAGCGGAGAGGTGAGATCGACGGAGTGGAGCAGCTGACCCGCTACCTCGATCAGCTCCGCCTCGATCGCCGGCTGGGCCAGGTGCGCGGCGTCCTCGCCGCCCAGGAGATCCGCCCTCAGGCCAAGGTGCTGGCCGCCGGGCGCGACATCGCCTGTGTCGAGGTCGACTACGCCCGGCTCAAGGGGACCGAGGTGGGCCCACCCACACTGTTCTGAGCGCCGAGCGGTCGCCGGCGTCGACCCGCGAGCCGGCCGCCACCGCCACCGCCATAACCACCACCGCCGCCACCAGCACGGCCCGGGCCCCGGCCGGCTCCCCGACCGCCGACCCGGCGACGGCCGCGCTGGCGGCGATGCTGCCCAAGTAGCGCACGGTCGAGAAGACCCCTCCGGCGGTGCCGGCAGCCGCCGCCGGCACCGCCTCCATGGCCGCCGCCTGCAGGCTGCCCACGGCGACGCCGGTGCCCGCCCCCACCACGGCCATGCCGGCGATGAACGCCCCCGGATGGGAGACGGCGGCCGCCATCACCGCCGCGCCCAGGGCCGCGGCGGCGAAGCCGCCCACCACCGGTGCCGAGCGTCCCCGGGTGTCGGCCAGCCGGCCGCCGACGGGCGGGAACAGGACCATGCCGGCGGTCATGGCGAACACGGCGGCGCCGATGGCGCCGGCATGCCAGTGGCGCCCGGACAGCAGCAGGGGGGCGACCAGCAACACGCTGTACATGCAGAAGTTCGAGGTGGCTTGGGCGGCGCAGGCGGCCACGAAGCCCGGTCGGGCCAGCTCGGTCCAGCGGGCGGGGGCGGGCCCGGCCGCCAAGCCGCCCGTCGCCGCATCAGGGTCGGGCCGGTCGGCGGTCGCTCCGCCGAGCAGGAAGAGGGCCGCCAGGCAGATCGGCACGCTCACCGGCAGGAGGGCCCGCCATCCCCAGACGGCGACCAGCAGCCCACCGAGCAGGGGGCCGACGGCGGCCCCGGCGCCCACCCCGGCGGAGAAGGTGCCGAACACCCGGCCCCGTCGGTCGGCGGGGATGGCCCGGCGCAGGGTGGCCTGCAGGTTGGGGATGAGGGCGGCGCCGAACAACGCCTGGCCGCAGCGCCCGGCGAGAAGCAGGGCGAAGCTGGGGGCGGCCGCCGTGACCGCCGAGGTGACGGCGAACCCGGCCAACGCCCCCCGGGTGACGGCGGTGGCGCCCAAGCGGTCGCCGGCCCGTCCCCCCAGGGGCTGCAGCACCAGCATGGCGACGAGGTAGGCCGTCACCAGCACCGCCGTTGACGACTTCGACACGCCGAAGCTGTGGCCGATGTCGGCCAGGGCCACCACGATCATGGTGGAGTTGAGCGGCACCAGCGACCCGGCCAGCACCGAGCCGGTGACGAGACGAACGTCGCGCCGGTCGTGGCCCACGCCGGTCCGCTCCGCCGGCGGGTCGCCCGGCACTTAGAGGATCGTCACCTCTCCCGTGTTGCCGTCCACGGCCACACTGTCGCCGTCGGTGATGCGGGCGGTGGCGTGCACGGTGCCCACGACCGACGGGATGCCGAACTCGCGGGCGGTGATGGCGGCGTGGGAGAGCGGACCGCCGTGGTCGGTCACCACCGCTCCCGCTTCGGCCAGGGCGACGTTGAACGCCGCGCTGGTGCAGGTGGTGACGAGCACGTCGCCGCTGCGCAGCCGCGACAGGTCCTCGGGTGAGCGGATCACCCGGGCCTTACCGGCGTGGAACCCCGGGCTCCCCGGGATGCCGCGCAGGACCGAGGGATCGTCCGCCTCAGCCGTGGCGAACAGCAGGCCCATGGCGGTCATCATCGCCCGCATGGCCCGGGCGGCCGGCGGGGGCAGCATCTCCAACGGCGGGGGAGGCGACGGCGGGTCGCCCAGGTGCTCCGGCACACCGGTGTCGTCGAGATGCGAGGCGGCCCGCACGCTCAGCTCGGCGCTGGACGGGCCCTCACCCGTGCGCAGCAGCGAGGCCAGCTCGTGGCGGGACGCCTCCACCGCCAGCCCGGGCGAGTCCAGCAGGCCGCGCTCGGCCAGCTTGCGCCCGGCACCGATCATGGCCCGCCGCATGACGCCGGCGGCCAGCAGGTCGCTGTAGAGGCCCCGCTCGTCGCGTAGGCGGTAGACGGCGCCCACGTCGGCGTAGATCTGGTCGAACTCCGCTCGGTGCTCCTCGGGGACCAACTGGCGCACGGCCGCGACCGCGGCGGTGGGGTCCGGCGCCGGGGGCCGGCCCAGGGCCCGGCGCACGGTGTCGACCAGGTGGCCGGGCTGCTCGAGGGCGGTCGGGAACCACACGTCGAAGCCGTCGACCAGCCGGTGCCCGGCGATATCGAGCCACGCCCGGGTGGCGGACCCGACCGGATCTGCGGCCGCGGCCAGCTGGTCGAGGACGAGGCCCGGCTCGAGGTCGGAGTCCTGCAGCAGGGCCCGGGCGCCGGGGTCGGCGTCGAGGGCGTCCACCAGGGCGCCCAGCTCGGGGCAGTCCCCCGACGAGGCGGGGGAGAGGCCGCTGAGCAGACCGAGCAGGTCATTGGGGGTCATCCCCGTCCACTCCGCCGTATTGGCCAACAGCTCGCCGACGGGGATGACGCAGCTGGCAGTGAACACGTGGTGCTGGGTGATCATGGCGGCGTGGTGGGCGGCGCAGTCGGCCAGGTAGGCGATGAGGGCCTCGTCGTCGAGGGAGGCGGGGTCGACCGCTACCAGCTCGGCGTGGCGGGCGAGGGTCGCCGGCTTGTCCTGCTCGTCCCAGCGGGCCAGGTCGGCCCGCCACTGGCGCTCGGCGAAGGCCCGGGCGGCCTGCTCGATGCGGGCGGCGAACTGATCGGGACCGACCGGTCGCAGGCTGGCGTACATCCACCCGTTGACCACCTCCATGCGGATGCCCTCGAGCAACAGCCCGTAGCGGGCGGCGCTGTCGGTGAAACCGGCCCAGAAGGCGTCGGCCAGGACCTCGGCGGCGTGGCGGCTCATCCGGTAGGGCATGTGGGTGCGCTCGCGTTCCCAGGACCCGGGGCCGGGCGGTCGGAAGTCGAGCTCCTCGACGCGGGTGTTGACGACGGCCATGGGTCCCCCCTCCTGCGGGCGCAACGAACAGCGCGCCACCGCCTGCCCCACCGTGACTGGCGTTCGCCCATCGTTAACCGCTAGTTCGCCGCCGGGCAACGATGTGAATGCCGCGTAGGGAGCATCCGGGATGTTCCTCGCCAAGGACGCGGTCGGCACCTGGCGGTAGCGTCGGGCCCGCCATGTACCCGGGGACCCGCGCCAAGGAGAACCCGGACCGCCCGGCGGTGATCATGGGCGGCTCGGGGGAGATCGTCACCTTCGCCGAGCTGGACCAGCGCTCCAACCGGCTGGCCCACCTCCTGCGGGCGGCCGGCCTGCGCCGGGGCGACCACCTCGCTCTGTTCATGGAGAACCACCCCCGCTTCCTCGAGGTGGTGTGGGCCGGGTTGCGCTCCGGGCTGTACGTGACGGCGATCAACAGTCACCTCACCCCGCCCGAGGTCTCCTACATCGTCCAGGACTGTGAGGCCCGGGCCCTGGTGACCTCGCTGGCCAAGGCCGAGGTGGCCTCCGAGCTGGACGCCGGCGCCACCAAGAACCTGGCCACCCGCCTGATGGTCGACGGGACAACCGACGGCTTCGAGGCCTACGAGAGCGCCGTGGCCGGCTTGCCCGGCACCCCGGTGCAAGACGAATCCTCGGGCACGACGATGCTGTACTCGTCGGGCACCACCGGGCGGCCCAAGGGGGTGCTTCGCCCGCTGCCCCAGGAGGCCCCGTGGGAGCCGGACCGACGCCTGGCCGGCCTCGGTCCGCTCTACAAGTTCCGCGACGGGATGGTGTACCTGTCGCCGGCGCCCATGTACCACGCCGCCCCGCTGGCGTTCTCGGTGTCGGCCCAGCGCTTCGGCGGCACGGTCGTGATCATGGAGCACTTCGACCCGGCCGGGGCCCTGGCGCTGATCGAACGACACCGGGTGACCCACAGCCAGTGGGTGCCGACGATGTTCGTGCGGCTGCTGCGCCTGCCCGACGAGGAGCGCGGCCGCCACGACCTGTCGTCCCACGAGGTCGCCATCCACGCCGCCGCCCCCTGCCCGGTGGCGGTGAAGCGCTCGATGATCGAGTGGTGGGGCCCCATCCTGTACGAGTACTACGCCGGCACCGAGGGAAACGGGTCCACCTACATCACCAGCGAGCAGTGGCTCGAGCATCCCGGCTCGGTCGGCCAGCCGATGGTCGCCAAGGTCCACATCATCGGCGAGGACGGGCGCGAGCTCGGCCCCGGCCAGGAGGGCACCATCTACTTCTCGGGCGGCGGCCAGTTCGAGTACCACAAGGACCCGGACAAGACGGCCCAGGCCCGGCTGCCGGGCGGGCTCAGCACCCTCGGCGACGTGGGCTACCTCGACGAGGAGGGCTGGCTCTACCTCACCGACCGCAAGGCCTACATGATCATCTCGGGCGGGGTGAACATCTACCCCCGCGAGGTGGAAGACGTTCTCATCCAACATCCGTCGGTCGCCGACGTGGCCGTGTTCGGCGTGCCCCACGACGACCTGGGTGAGGAGGTGAAGGCGGTGGTGCAGCCCGTGGCCGGGGCGGACCCCGGCCCCGACCTCGAGCGCGAGCTGCTCGGTTTCGCCCGCACCCAGCTGGCCGGGTTCAAGTGCCCCCGCTCGGTCGACTTCGAGGCCGAGCTGCCGCGGCTGCCGACCGGCAAGCTGTACAAACGCCTGCTGCGCGACCGCTACTGGGGCAAAGCCGACTCGCGCATCGTGTGAGCGGCTAGGGCAACAAGTCCCTACCTATCCCCGACCCTTCCTGCTTACCGTGGCGGGCGTGGGCGGCGTTCGCCGGCCACGGGCGAAGGAGGACGCGATGGCCGTCAAGGCGGTGCTGGACGTCACCCTGGTGCTGGAGGAGGACGAGGACCACACCATGGCCGAGGCCCGGCTGCGCATGCGCGGCTCCACCTACGTGGCCAGGGGGCGGGCCCGGCGCAATCCGGTCGACCCGTCGGTCCCTCGCATCGGCGAGGAGCTGGCCGTGGGGCGGGCCCTGTCGGAGCTGGCCCACCAGCTGGTGGAGGCCGCGGCGGAGGAGATCACCGAGCGCGAGGGCCGCCCCGCTCACCTGTTCGCCTGAGCTCCCCTGGATGGGGCAGCTACCGGGCGGCGGCGCTCAGCCGGCGCCGTAGAAGCCGGCGTCCCCGAAGCTGAACACGCCTCCGTCGGCCCCGACGAGCAGGTAGCCCCGCCCGTCGGGGCTCGCCGACATGCCGACGACCGGCGCATTGAGGCTCTTGCCGGCCATCGACCCGTAGAAGTGGGCGTCCCCGAAGGCGAACACGCCCCCGTCGTCGCCCACCAGCCAGTAGCCGCCGCCGTCGGGGGTCGATGCCATGCCGACGATCGGCGCGGCGAGCCGCTGACCCCCCATCGACCCGAAGAAGCCGGCGTCGCCGTAGCAGAAGACGCCGCCGTCCGAGGCGGCGAGGCGGTAGCCGCCCCCGTCGACGGAGGAGTTGACGGCGACGACGGGGCGGGCCAGACGCAGCCCGCCGGCCGACCCGTGGAAGGTGGCATCGCCGAAGGTGAACACCCCCCCGTCGGCGCCGGCGAGCAGATATCCGCCGCTGTCGGGGGTGGCGGCCATGCCCACCATGGGGGCCGCCAGCGGCTTGCCGCCCATCGAGCCGTGGAAGCCGGCGTCGCCGAAGCTGAACACCCCGCCGTCGGTCGCCGTCATCCAGTAGCCCCCGCCGGTGGCGTCCCCGGCCCCGCCCACCACCAGCTGGGCCAGGTTCATCGAGGCGGCCGAGCCGTGGTCCACGGCGGCGCCCCGGACCTCGGTGGCGCCCAGGCCGGTGAGGATGGTGTAGCCGAGCCCGCCCGGAGCCGGCAGCAGCGACACCACGTCGGCCCGGATGGGCGGGTCGCCCTGGACGCCGCCGTCCCCGACCCACTCGAAGTGCCACGCCTCGGGGCAGGCGCTGCCGCCGGGCATGGCCCACCCGGGCCGGTTCCACCCGAAGTCGCCGGCGTTGGCGGCCAGCCAGGCGTACTGGGGGTCGCCGAACCCGAGGGCGGCGTCGAAGGTGCCGGTGTTGAAGTCGACAGCCTTGCCCCACCCGTGCATCGAGGTGCCGGTGGGCTGGCCGGTCGGGCTGGTGGTCACCGGGGCGGCGCAGGCGCTGTTGCCCGCCGCCGTCCACTGGGCCGACGCCGCCTGCTCGCCGGCCAGGGACCGGTAGCACTGGTCCGTCCCGAGCGACACCCCCTCGTCGCGGGCGGTGGCGAGGAGCAGGCCGAGGCTGGGGGCCGCCGCCCGGTAGGCGGTGCAGTGGGGGGCCACCCCGATCAGGTCGGAGGCGGGCAGCTCCCCGTTGGTGGCCCCGGGCACGGGCGTGGGCTTGTTCGACGGGTTGATCGCCGGCCCGCCCAGGGCGCCGGCCCCGGTGGGCACCGCAAGCGGCAGCAGGAAGGCGGCGGCGATCACCGCCGGCCGGCCAGCGAGGAGCAGGTGGGAGCGGGGGGAGCGGTCCGCCGGTCGCATCGGATCAGTCAACCACGGATGCCGGATCCGGACGGGAAGCTCGGGAGGGGGCGAACCCCTGCCGATATGGACCTCCGGTATGTTGCACCGACATCGGGACCAGTCCGGGGGGCCGCCCATCGCCACGGAGCCGGCGGTTGTGAGCCGGGGCCCCGAGCCGGAGCCGCGGCCCGGGCGCCACGCCGGCGCCGGGCCGGCCGAGCAGCCCGACCAGGAGTTCCTCGCCGCCCTCGAGGCCGCCCAGGCCGGCCAGGACTGGGCCGTCGCCGTTTTGTTCCGCCGGCACAACCCCCGCCTCCTGCGCTACCTGCGGGCTCAGGCGCCGGAGGTGGCCGAGGACCTGGCCTCCGAGGTGTGGATGGCCATGGCCCGCCAGCTGGTGGGCTTCGAAGGGGACGAAAGGGCCTTTCGGGCCTGGATGTTCACCATCGCCCGCCGGCGGGTGATCCAGCACTGGCGCCAGAAGGGCCGCCGGCGCACCAGCCCGGCCCCCAACGAGGTCTTCTTCGACCGGGCCGCCCCTGACGACCCCTCCACCGAGGGCCTCCAGGCGCTGTCGGCCCAGGACGCGGTGGCCGCCCTGGCCGCCCACCTGCCCCCCGACCAGGTCGAGGTCGTCCTGCTCAGGGTGGTCGCCGGCCTCTCCGTTGAAGAGGTGGCCGAGATGGTGGGCAAGAGCCCCGGGGCGGTCCGGGTCACCCAGCACCGGGCCCTGCGCCGCCTGGCTGAGCATTTCTCCCCGGAGGCTGTAACGGGATGAGCCCGAAGCGCGATTCGGATGACGAGATGTCCCGGTTCCCCTTCGACGACGACACCGCCGACCGGCTCCTGTCCGGCGAGCTCGCCCCTGGCGACGCTCCCCCGGGCTACGCCCGCCTGGCCGAGGTGGTCAGGGCCGCTCAGGGCCCCGCCTCTCGGTCCGAGCTGGCCATGGAGGCGTCCGTGGTGGCGGCGGTGGGGGAAGCGGTGAGGTCGATCCCCGGCATACGTCCCAGCCCGAATCGGAGAAAGTCCATGCTCGGCAAGTTGGCCTCGGCCAAGATCGCGGCCATCGCCGCCACGACGGTCCTCGGCGGCGCCGTCGCCGCCGCCGCCACCGGCAGCCTGCCGGCCCCGGCCCAGCACGCCGCCTCCGTGGCCCTGTCCCAGGTCGGCATCAACGTGTCCGACGGCAGCCACGGCCACGGCAAGGGGCACACCCACGGCACCGCCCCCGGCCTGGTCGGCAACAAGCACGCCGAGTACGGCCTGTGCCAGGCCTACGAGGCCCACGTCTCCGCCGGCACCCTGGCCACTGGAGGCTGGCTGAACTCGACCGCCTTCCAGACTCTCGCCACCGAGGCCACCGGCGGTCAGGCCGGCCTCGGCGCCTTCTGCACCAACCTGTTGGCCTCGGCGCCGACCGCCAGCAACGACGCCGGCGAGTCGGGTGCCGACCACGGCAAGCCGGCGAACCCCGGGAAGTCCCACAAGCCGTCCAGCGCCGGCACCAAGGCGGACGACAACGGCACTACCGAGCCGTCCGAACCGTCCGAGAGCGACAACGGCAGCGTCCCGGCCCAGGGCGAGACCCACGCCACCGCCGGCGCCCACAACTCGTCGGTCGGCACCGGCGCCGCCTCCACGGCCACCGCCGGCGTGACCCATTCCGGGCGACCCTGACACCCACAGCCTGACGACCCAGCAACAACACGGCATACCCGGAGCGACGGCGCGGGTCCCAGGGGCCCGCTCCGTCGCGTTAGCCCCGGCTGGCTTGCTGGCGGCGCTCGGCCTCCACGCCGAGCCCGTCGAGCAGGACCGTCGCCTCCCCGGGGAGTCCCCGGACCAGGTCCTTCAGGACCTCACCGGTGAAGCGTGAGCGGTCGAGGATCACCTGGAGGAAGTAGCGGCGCTCGTCCTCGGCGATCTCGTCCCAGCGCTCGAGCAGGAGCTGGGAGGCGAAGGTGATCGAGGTGATGGGACCGAGCAGCCCGTGGGCGGTCACCGCCAGCAGGGCGTCGTCATAGTCCCCGCTGCCGGCGCCGGGTGCTGTGTGGTAATCGCTCATGTCGCCAAGCGTCTCCCGGCGTCAGCCGCCATTGCGCCCCACCGCTCGGCCGGCGTGACGGGTCATGAATTCTACTTGAGGTCTCTAACTTCCTGGTGATCCGACCCGGAAGCTTCTGTCAGCCGGTACCGGAACCGTTGCCGGATCCCTTGCCCGCACCGGCCCCCGCCGGTTCCTCGGCTGTTCCGCGCAGCCGCTTGATCATCTCGGCTCGGGCCTCGTCGCCCAGCCGGCCGATCTCCTCGATCTCGTCGTCGCTGAACCCGGCCAGCTGGCGGAACCGGCGCGACAAGATGATCGGGCTGTCCTCGCTGTTGCTGCGCCCGCCGTTGAAGCTGAACAGCTTGTCGATGGTGCGCTGGAACTCGAGGGCCCGCTCGCGCCGCTCGGGGTCGTTGGCGGTGAGCTGGCGCAGCCAGTCCGATCCCATCTTCACGTGGGTCACCTCGTCGGCCAGCATCCAGTCCTCGCAGAAGGCGAGCACCGGGTCACCGGAGCGCTCCCCGAAGTCGCGCATGGTGTTGAACACGTCGATGGCGAGACCTTCGAGGCCCCGGTTCACTCCGGTGAGCCGCAGCACCGGGTCGGGGCTGCAGGCCGCCTGGTACAAGAAGCGCGACTCGGCGAACTCGCCGATCTCCGTGCCCATCCAGTCCGACAGCTTCACCGAGATCTCCACGTGGCGGGCCTCGTCCCAGCACTGGCGGGCCATGTCCAGCTTCAAGGCGTAGGGCGCTTCGGCCTCGTCGAAGTCCCAGCAGGTACGCCCGGCGCCCTCGAGGGCCTGGACCTCACCCATGAAGATGCCGTGCATGAGCGCCCGGGCCCGGTCGGGTGAGGTCGGGTCCTCGGGTGACATCCGCCCCGGAGCCTGGTAGTTGCCCGAGTTGACCTGCTGGCCGATGCGCGGGTCGTTGAACCTCGCCCGCTGGTCGACCTCAACGAAGCGACCGTCTCGGGCGAGCCTGTCAGCCGGCCAGATCTGCCTCATCGCTGTCCCCCTGACGCGATCGTTGCCGTGGCCAGACGCTACACCGGCGCCGGCTGGGCCCCCCGCACCAGCTGGCCGGGCAGGGCGCCGGTCGGCTGGCCCTCGGCCAGCACGACCTCCCCGGCGACCACCGTGGCGACGTAGCCCTCGGCCCGCTGGACCAGGCGGCGCCCGCCCGCGGGCAGGTCGTGGACGATGCGCGGGGCCCGGATGGTCAGCCGGTCCACGTCGATCAGGTTCAGGTCGGCTTTCATGCCCTCGGCGACGACGCCCCGGTCGTTCAGCCCGACGAGGGCGGCGGTGTCGTGCGCCTGCGCCTTCACCACCCACTCGAGGCTGAGCCGCTCGCCCCGGGCCCGGTCGCGGGTCCAGTGGGTGACGAGGTAGGTGGGGAAGCTGCCGTCGCAGATCACCCCGCAGTGGGCCCCGCCGTCGGAGAGGCCGGGCACGGTGAGGGGGTGGGTGAGCATCTGGTAGGCGACGTCGAGGTTGCCCTCGGCGTAGTTGAGGGCGGGGTAGTACAGCAGGGCGTGGCCGTCGTCGCCGAGCAGCAGGTCGTAGGCGAGGTCCTCGGCGTCGCGCCCCATGGCCGCGGCCCGGGCCGCCACGCTCGACTCCGGCGCCGGCTCGTAGTCGGGGGGATCGCCGAGCTCGAACATCCGGTCGAACGGCGCCCCCACCGCCCCGAACATGCCCCGGCCCTCGGGGCGCTCGGCGAGGATCGCCGCCTTCACCGCGGGCTCGCGCAGGGCCGCCACTCGGTCGGCCAGGGCCAGGTCGGCCAAGCGCCGGTAGGTAGGCCGGGTGAGGAACGGGTGCAGCGAGCCCTCGAGCCCGAACAACAGCCCGATGGCCCGGGCCGGCACCTGGGCCCGCATCGGCACCCCGTCGGCGTCGGCCTTCTCCATCAGCTCCAGCACCCGGCGCCACTGGTCGGGCCACAGCGGGGACTGGGCCAGCGAGATCGACATCGGCCGGCCGCTGGTCTCGACCATGGCCCGCAGCAGGGCGAACTCCTCGTCGACGTCGCGGAAGTCGGCGACGAACTCGAACACGCCGGCGCCGGCATCACCCAACCCGGTGGCGATGCCGAGCAGCTCCCCCGATCCGGCGGTGAGGCTCGGCGTCAGGGCGCCATCGCGGGTGCGGTGGTTGCGGGTGCGTGACGACGTGAACCCGAGGGCCCCGGCCTCGATCGCCTCGCGCACCAGCCGGCGCATGACGGCGATCTCCTCGGCTGTGGGAGCCTCCTCGTGGTCGGCGCCCCGCTCGCCCATGACGTAGGCCCGCAGCGCTCCGTGGGGTAGCTGGGCGGCCACGTCGATGGCCCGGCCCCCGGTGTCGATGGTGTCGAGGTACTCGGGGAAGCTCTCCCACCCCCAGGTGATCCCCTCGGCCAGCGCCGTTCCGGGTATGTCCTCCACGCCCTCCATCAGGCTGATCAACCAGTCATGGCGCGCGGGGTCGGCGGGGGCGAAGCCCACTCCGCAGTTGCCCATCACCACCGTGGTGACCCCGTGCCACGAGCTGGGCGTCATCAGCGGGTCCCAACTCACCTGGCCGTCGTAGTGGGTGTGGATGTCGACGAAGCCGGGAGCGACGATCAGCCCGTCGGCGTCGAGCTGGCGCCGCCCCGAGCCGTCCACCTCGCCCACCGCCGTGATGCGCCCGTCGTCGACGGCCACGTCGGCCCGGTAGCGCTGGCGTCCGGTTCCGTCCACGACCGTTCCGCCGCGGATCACCAAGTCGTGCAACTCACACCTCCTGCAGGGCGGGCACGGGCAGGCCGTACAGCTCGACCACGTTGTCATGGAGGATGCGGCGCCGCTCGTGCTCGGTCAGCTCGCCGGTGTGCTCCTCGAGCATCTGGCGCGACCACGGCCACGTCGAGTCCGAGTGGGGGAAGTCGTTGGCCCACATCAGCCGCTCGACGTTGAGCAGATCGGCCACCTGGAACGCCACCCAGTCGTCCTGGAAGGTGGTGTACACGTTGTCGCGGAAGTACTCGCTGGGCAGCCGCGACAGGGCGCCGGCCGTCAGCCAGTGGCGGTGCCGCTTGAAGGCGTGGTCCATCCGGTACATGAAGTGCGGCACCCAGCCGGCGTCGGCCTCGACGCACACCACTTTCAGCGCCGGGTGGCGCTCGAACACCCCGGAGAAGATGAGGGTGCCGATCACGTCCTGGTTGGCCCGGATGATGCTCATGAAGCTGTTGAGGCGGGGCCCGCGCGTCGGTGCCGTCTCGCGGGTGGTGAGCACGTGGAACGAGAGCGGCATGCCGATCTCGACCGCCGCGGCCCACAGCCGGTCGTAGGCGGGACTGTCGTAGTCCTCCACCCCGGGGTTGCCCGGCAGCATGACGCCCCGCAGCCCTAGCTCGTGGATGCGAACCAGGTCCTGCACCGCCTCCTCCGGCGTGCGCACCGCCGTCTGGCCCACCCCGAAGAGCCGGTCCGGGTGGGCGGCGCAGTACTCGGCCATCCAGAGGTTGTAGGCGTCGAAGCAGGCCCGCTTGAAGTCGAGGTCGCGGTGGTTGCAGATCTGCATGCCGACCGTCGGGTAGATGATCTCGCCGGCGACGCCGTCACGGTCCTGGTCGGCGATGCGGGCGTCGGGGTCCCAGCCACCCCGGTGCAGTTCCTCGAACCGGGTGCCGAGCACCCGGATCTCCTCCGCCGGCTTGCCCGCCGCCGCCACCAGGCCCATCGGCACCGGGCTCTTCATCCCCGGTATGACGTAGAGATCGCCGTGCTCCTCGTCGCTCACCAGATGGGGCGCCTGGTCGGCGAAGCGCCGGTCGATCCGCTCGATGTAGGTGTCGGGCGGCTCGGTGACGTGCGAATCGGCCGAGATGATCCGGCTCGGCAGGCTCACTGGCGCTCCTTTCGGCCCGGGAGAAAGCCCCCAGCCCCCGCCGCGAGTCTCACACCGGAGGGCGCCACCCGCCACACGAGCCGGCAGGGATCCGTTGCCCGACTGACGAATCTGGGTAGCGACGGACTGAGGCGGGCGGGTGCCCGCCCCCGGGAGGTCGCAGGGCATGGGAGCAGGTCGACGACTGGCGGCTCTGGCGGGGGCTGCCGCCCTGGTCGGCATGGCCGTGGCCCACGCCCCCTGGGCCTCGGCCCGGCCCGTCCTCGGCCACGGCTCCTTTGTCCATCCCGTCGGAGCGGTCGACTCCGGAGCCCTCAAGGTCGCCGCCCCGACCATGACGTCCAACAACTGGTTCGGCTACGACCAGGGCAGCATCGCCCGGGGCGGGGTGACCTTCCACTCGATCTCGGCCCAGTGGACGGTCCCCCGGGCCAGCGCCCACCAGGCCGGCCAGGCCGAGTACTCGGCCACGTGGATCGGCATCGGCGGCGGCTGCATCGACTCGGGATGCACCTCGACGGACTCCACCCTCATCCAGGCCGGCACCGAGCAGGACATCAACACCGGCGGAAGCTCCTACTACGCCTGGTGGGAAACGATCCCCGGTCCGTCGGTCGGCCTGTTCCCCGTCAGCCCCGGCGACCACATGTACGTGTCCATCGCCGAGGGCGCCCCCGAGGTGTGGGCGATCACCGTGGCAGACCTGACCAACGGCCAGCACCAGACCCTGAGCGTGCCCTACAGCTCGAGCTACCTGACGGCGGAGTGGATCGAGGAGACGCCCGTCGTCCTCGGAGGCAGCAGCACCGGGCTGGCGCCGCTGCCCAACCTGACGACGGTCAACCTCGACCACGCCACCGTCAACGGACGGGGCGCCGGGCTGGCCTCCACCCAGCGCATGGAGCTGGTCAACCTGTCCGGGGCTCCCATCGCCACCCCCTCCAACCCCGACGCCTCCGCCGACGGCTTCAACGCCTGCACCTGGTCGACGTCCTGCCCCACCCCCAAGGGCAGCTGAATCGCCTGGCGGCCCAGCCCGAGCCGGGGCCGCCCCAGAATGTGACAGCCTAAAGCGCCGTTCGTCCGATTTAGGAAGATCGACGAGGATCCGCCGCCGCCCGGTCGGGCCCGGCGGACCCGGCTGCTGGGGAGGCTCTCGTGGGAAAACGGTGGCGTAGGACCGTCGGCCTGGCGGCGGTGCTCGGACTACTGCCGGCTCTCGGCCTGGTCGACCTGGCCCTGCCGGCGGCCAGGGCCAACAGCTCCTTCTCGTTCACCCGGCTGGCGGGCACCGACCGCTACGACACCGCCCGGCTCGCGGCCGAGACAGCCTTCCCCTCCGGCTCGGCCCGGGTCCTACTGGCCAACGGCAGCTTGGCCCACTTCCCGGACGCCCTGGCCGGCAGCTACCTGGCCGGCTTCGACCAAGCACCGATCCTCCTGACCGACGCCACCACCATTCCCGCCGCCACGACCCAGGCGCTCAAGGAGCTCAAGGCGAACGACGTGGTGATCCTCGGTGGCCCGGCGGCCGTCGCCGACTCCGAGGCCAGCACCCTGGTGTCCTCCGGGTACCGGGTGAACCGCATCTACAACCAGGACGGTTGCACCAGCTCCTGCAGCCGCTACGACACCATGAAGTCGGTCGCCGAGACCCCGCCGGCCGCCAACGTCGGCCATGGGGGCGCCGGCGTGCCCACCGCCATCGTGGCCAGCGGCACCAACTTCCCCGACGCCCTGGTCTCCGGGCCGATCGGTTTCGCCGACGCCCTGCCCGTCCTCATCACCGACCCCAACACGCTCAGCTCCCAGACCCAAGCGGCCCTCACCGACCTCGGCATCAAGTACGTCTACATCCCTGGGGGCACGGCGGCGGTGTCGACGGCGGTGGAGACCCAGATCCAGGCCATGGGCATCACCACCCGGCGCTTCGCCGGCCAGGACCGCACCGACACCGCGGCCCAGGTGGCCAACTACGCCATCCAAAAGCTGGGCTTCACCGACACCGCCGTCGGCCTCGCCCGAGGCGACGACCCGGCCGACTCGCTGGCCAGCGCGGCGTCCAACGGCCGTTACAAGACGCCGCTGCTCCTCACCGAGAACCCCACCATCCTCGGTTCCTACTCGGCCAACTACCTGACCTCCCACGCCGGCACTCTGGCCACGGGGGTCATCTACGGCGGCACCAGCGCCGTCTCCCAGTCCGTGCAGGACCAGGCCACGGCGGACGCCCGCACCGCCGCCGGCGTGCCCCTCCTCACCGCCGTGTGGGCCATCCCGAAGGACACGGTCATCACCCTCTATTACAACGAGCCCATCGATTGCGCCTCGGTGGACGCCAACGGGTCCGACTACAAGGTCACCTACTCGTCGAACGCGGTGGGCGTCACCAAGCTGTCGAGCTGCCAGAACAGCAATTCCAACGGCGTCGGACAGGTCGACCTCCAGATGGCGTCCAACCCGTCGCAGGGCCAGACGGTCACGGTGACGGCCCAGAAGGGTGCCGACGGCAACACCGTGCTCGACCCGACCGACACCATGGCCGAGCCGGCCGGCGACCAGTCCTCCACCACCCTGAGCCCGACGTTCCAGAGCGCGGCCGCCGCCGGCAGCTACCCGACGATGACCGTCACCTACAACGAGAACATCACCTGCTCGAGCGTCGACAGCGACGGCTCGGACTACCGGGTGACGCTCGGCACGGGCCCGGGCGTGGTCGACCAGGTCACCGCGGCCAGCTGCGTGGCGCCGCAGGTGCCGGGCACGGGCAGCAACCAGGTCCAGCTCACCCTGGCCACTCCACCGACGAACGGGGACACCGTCAGCGTCTACGCCCAGGTGGGCACCGACAAGGACACTGTCACGGACTCGTCGGGCAACTCCCAGCCCATCGGCGACTGGACCCAGACCTCGGCGACCAACACCGGCCAGCCCCACTTCACCGCGTCCACCTCGACCATCGGCAAGACGACGGTCACCGTCACCTACGACCATCCGATCGTGTGCTCGTCGGTCGACAGGGCCGCCCCGTTCGACTACGTCGTGACCGACAACGGCACCGCCGACCAGGTGACCGGGGTCAGCTGCTCGGGCACCTACGCCACCACCGTCACCATCACGGTGGCCACCGCCCCCTCCGCCCCCAGCGACTCGGTGAAGGTCACCGCCCAACAGGGAGGGGACGGCAACACCGTGCTGGACTCCCAGGGCCAGTCCCAGCCCATCGGCGACTCCACCACGTCCAACCCCGGGCTCACCTGACCGCCCTGGGCGGCTGCCCTCCGTCAAATGACGGTGACTGACTGGTAAGTTCGACCAGTGATGGAGTGGTCGACGACAGACCCGGGTACTGCTGACGACGTGGTCAGTGCCTCGGCGCTGGGGTCCGCGACGGCCAGGGAGCACCGTCTCGACCAGGAGATGGCTGCTCTGGGCTGGCGGGTGCCGGCCGGTCGCCACCTCGACCTTCCCGGCCGGGGGACCACGTTCATCCGCGACACCCCGGGGCCCTCCGAGCACGCCCCCACCGTGCTCCTGCTGCACGGCTTGGCCGCCACCGGAGGCCTCAACTGGTACCCGGTCTTCGGGGAGCTCAGCCGCCACTTCCGGGTGGTGGCCATCGACCACCGGGGCCATGGCCGGGGGCTGCGCTCCCACGAGCGCTTTCGCCTGGCCCACTGCGCCGACGACGCCGTGGCGGTGGCCGACGCCCTCGGGGTCGAGCGGTTCATACCGGTCGGCTACTCGATGGGGGGCCCCATCGCCCAGCTTGTCTGGCACCGGCACCGCCGCCGGGTCGATGCCTTGGTCCTGTGCGCCACCAGCCGCAACTTCCGGGGCCGGGTCCGCGAGCGGGTGCAGTTCATGGGCCTCGGCATGCTGGTCGCCGGCAAGTGGGGAGGCGACCCGGTGAACCGGATCACCCGGATGATCGAGGAGCTGCTGGTTCCCTCGATGGGTCAGCCCGAGCTGCGGCGTTGGGCCCTGCGTGAGCTGAACGGCCACGACATCCGCAAGGTGGTCGAGGCCGCCGAGGCTCTCGGCCGCTACTCCTCCCACGACTGGATCGGCGACATCGACGTCCCCGTGTCGGTGGTGGTGCCGACCAGCGACCGCCTGGTACCCGTCCGCCGCCAGGTGAAGCTGGCCCGGTCGATACCTTCCGCCGTTCTCTTCCCGGTGGAGGGAACCCACCTGGTCTCCGCCGTGGAGCCCGACGAGTTCGCCTCGGTGGTCGCCGACGCCTGCCTGCTGGCCGCCGACCGGGCGGCCCGGCACGGGCGCCCCGGCGCGCGGCGCTAGTCCGCTCACCACCCACCCCGGTAGTAGCCGCCGCCCCCCACCAACCGAGTGCTGGCGCCGGCCTTTCAGGCTTTAAGTTCGGTTCAGGACGAGTCGGGTAGAATGGGGGCCCTAACGCGGACGCCGGCGGCGGCCGGCCGGCATGAGGAGGCTGGGGATGAGAGTGGCGGTTCTTCGTTGGGCGCGCCCGCCCCGGGCCGGCGTCGTCGTCGGGGCCTGTCTGCTCAGCGTGGCGGCCTGGGCTGCCGCCCCGGCGGTGGCCGCCAGCACTCACGCCGAGTCGGCGCGGCCCGCCGTCCACACCTGGCACGGCCGCCCCGTCGTCGAGGTGGGCGCCAACCAGTCGAACAACTGGTCGGGCTACAACCAGGGCAACCTCGAGACCGGCAAGAGCGGGGGCTTCCACTCGATCACCGGTGACTGGATCGTGCCCACCGCGTCGCCCCACAAGCCGATGGAGTCCGAGTACTCGGCGACCTGGGTCGGCATCGGCGGCGGGTGCCTAGACACCGCCTGCTCGCAGACCGACAACACCCTGATCCAGGCCGGCACCGAGCAGGACGTCAACTACGACCCGATCGCCGGCACCAGCGAGAGCTACAGCGCCTGGTACGAGCTGATTCCCAACACGTCCATCACGGTCAACCTGACCGTCAAGCCCGGTGACCACATCCACGTGGACATCCACGAGAACCAGATCAACAGCGAGAACTGGTCGATCACCATCCAGGACGTGAGCAGCGGCCAGAGCTGGTCGGACACCAACATCAGCTACCAGTCCACCTACGCCACCGCCGAGTGGATCGAGGAGACCCCCGTCGTCGTGGCCGTTTCGGTGCCCCCGACGGTCGGCTTCGTCCCCCTGCCCAACCTCGGCACCGTCACCTTCGACCCGGGCACGGTCAACGGCGCCAGTCCGGGCCTAGTCCCCGCCGAGGCGCAGCAGCTGGTCGACCTGACGGGCAGCCCGGAGGCGACCGCTTCGGCTCCCGACTCGGATACCGACGGGTTCAACGACTGCAGCTACGCCAGCAGCTGCACCGCGCCCGCCAGCTGACCGGGGGCGCCGGCGCCCGACGCCGGTACCCCGCTGGGCCCGACCTCACCCGGTGAGAAAGCTGAGACGCAACCGCCGGCGGTTGTTGTCGCGGTTCAGGTCGATAAAGGCCACGCTCTGCCACGTGCCGAGCACCGGCTCCCCGCCGATCACCGGCAGGGTGAGGGTCGGGCTCACCAGCACCGGCAGGAGATGGTCGGCGCCGTGGCCAGGCGCGCCGTGGCTGTGCCGGTAGGAGCGGTCGCGGGGGAGGAGGGCCCCGAGGACGCTCTCGAGGTCGGTCTCGGAGCCTGAGCCCAGCTCCATGAGGGCCAGGCCGGCGGTGGCATGGGGGGCCAGGGCGTTCACCAGGCCGTCGCCCTTGTCGGCGCAGAACCGGGCCAGCTCCCCGGTCACGTCGACGATCCGTCGCCGCGACGTGTCCAGCTCGATCTCGGTCCACTCCATGACCCCTCCTGTGCCGGCTGCGGGCAATGATGTCCGCCGGCGGGGCCTGCGAGCCCCGAAAGGAGGACAAATGAGGATCGCTCGCCGCCGTCGCTTGTTGTCGGCCGCCGCCGTCACCCTGGCCGGTACCGGCGCTGCCGTCGTGGGGATGCCGACCTCCTCCTCACCTCTCGGCGCCCGCCCGGCGGCCGCCGCCACCGTCACGCCCCGGCTGGTGTGGTCCAAGACGATCCCCGGTGCGGCGATCCGAGAGTCGTCGCCCACGGTGGCCACCCTCGACTCCGGCGGACCGGCCATGGTGGTCGGCTCGCTCAATCACAACGTGTACGCCTTCCACCTGGCCGACGGCTCGGCGGTCGCCGGCTGGCCGGTCTCGACCAGCAACGAGGTCGACTCCTCGCCGTCGGTCGCCGACGTCGACGGCAGCGGCCAGCCCGAGGTGTTCGTCGGCAGCGGCAGCTACGACACTCCGGGCGGCGCCTACTACTCGTTCACCCACGACGGGCACCTCCGCTGGCGGTACCAGGGCAGCGACCCGAACCAGTCCAGCGAGGCGGTGTTCTCCACCATGGCCCTGGGCGACATCAACGCCGACGGGGCCCCCGACGCCACCGCCGGAGCCCTCGGGCTGCAGATGTACTCGCTCAACGCCATCAGCGGAGGGGTGAATCCGGGCTGGCCGTACTACACCGACGACACCGTCTTTTCGTCTCCGGCGCTCACCGACCTCGACAACAACGGCCAGACCGAGGTGGTGATCGGCGGTGACTCCACCCCGGGTGGCACCATCGACCACCGCGGTGGCCTGGTCCGCGCCCTCGACGGCGCCGGCCACGTGATCTGGCAGTACTTCACCGACGAGATAGTCCGCTCATCGCCGTCGGTAGCCGACCTCGACGGCAGCGGGTTCCCCGAGATCGCCTTCGGCACCGGCGCCTACTGGGTCAACCAGCCCGGGGGGGCCATCGACTCGACCTACCTCTTCCTCCTCAACCACGACGGCAGCCTGCGCTGGAAGCACAACCTGAACGGCTACACCCTGGCTTCGCCCGCCCTGGCCGACTTGACCGGGTCGGGCCAGCTGGACGTCGTGGAGCCCACCGCCGGCCCCGGCACCACCGGCCAGGTGTGGGCCCTCGACCCCAACGGCAACGTGCTCCCCGGCTTTCCGGTCAACCCCGGCGTCGGCATCATCGTCGGCGGGGTGGCCACCGCCGACCTGACCGGCGGTGGCGCCCAGGACATCCTGGTCGGCACCGGCGCCGGCCTGTTCGCCTACGACGGGCACGGCAACCAGCTGTTCAGCGAGCTCCCCGGCAACTTCGGGCTCCAGAACACGCCGCTGGTCACCCAGGACCCCAACGGCACCATCGGGATAACGGTGGCCGGCTCGGACCACACCGGCGACGGGGTGATCTTCCACTACGAGATCACCACCGGTAAGGGGATGGGCGCCCTGTCGTGGCCGATGTTCCGCCACGACCCCCGGCGCACCGGCTCGTTCACCAACCCGCCACTGGCCCGCAGCTACTGCCCAGCCAACGGCACCGGCGGATACCGGTTCGTCGCCTCCGACGGGGGCGTGTTCGCCTTCTGCGGCGCCTCTTTCTACGGCTCGATGGGCGGCCACCCCTTGGCCGCTCCCATCGTCGGCATGGCCTCCACCCCTGACGACCGGGGCTACTGGCTCGTCGCCTCCGACGGGGGGATCTTCACCTTCGGCGACGCCGTGTTCAGAGGTTCGACCGGATCCCTTCATCTGGCCGCGCCCATAGTCGGCATGGCACGAACACCCGACGGGGGTGGTTACTGGCTGGTGGCGTCGGACGGGGGCATCTTCACCTTCGGCGACGCGGTGTTCCGCGGCTCGACCGGGGCGATCCACCTCAACCAGCCGATCGTGGGCATGGCTCCCACGCCCGACGGTGGGGGCTACTGGCTGGTCGCCCGCGATGGCGGCATCTTCTCCTTCGGCGACGCGGTGTTCCGCGGCTCGACCGGGGCGATCCACCTCAACCAGCCGATCGTGGGCATGGCCTCTACGCCCGACGGTGGCGGCTACTGGCTGGTCGCCTCCGATGGCGGCATCTTCTCCTTCGGCGACGCCGGGTTCCACGGGTCTGCCGGGGCCATCCGGCTGGCCAAGCCGGTGGTGGGCATGGCGGCCACATCCACCGGCCAGGGCTACTGGCTGGTGGCCTCCGACGGGGGCATCTTCACCTACGGCGACGCCGTCTTCTACGGATCGACCGGCGCCTTGGCCCTCGCCGCTCCCATCGTCGGCATGGCCCGATAGCGGGTGGTCCCCGCTCGGCGGCCGCCCGGGCTGGCGGGGGCCCTGGCCGGTCGCCCGGTGGCGGGGATCGACCTGGCCTGGGGCCGGCGCAACCGCACCGGTCTGTGCGCCGTCCGACCCGACGGGACGGTGATCTCCTCGGCCAGCGTGCTCAGCGACGACGAGATCGTCGAGTGGATCCTGAAGCACTCGGCCAGCCCGGCGGTGGTGGGGTTCGACGCGCCGATCGTGGTCGACAACCCGACCGGCCGGCGCCCGTGCGAGACCCTGGTCAGCCGGGCCTTCGGGGCCCAGAAAGCCGGCTGCCACTCCTCCAACCGGTCCATGGCGGTCTTCGCCGACGGAGGTCGGGCCCGGGCGCTGGCGAGGAGGCTCGACCTGTGCCTGGACCCGAACGGTTGCACTCAGGAGGTGGGTCTGGCCGCCGAGGTCTACCCCCACGCCGCCGTGGTCGCCCTCTTCGGGCTGGCCGAGCGCATCCCCTACAAGGCGGGGAGGGGTCGCAGCCTCGAGGACCGCCGGGCCGCCCTCGGCCACCTCGTCACTCTCGTCGAGTCGCTGGTCGATGGCGACCCGCCGCTCGATGTCCCGTCCTCGCCCCGGTGGGCCGGGCTGCTGGCCGCCGTCGACGGGGCGGCCACCCACCGGGCCCTGGACGAGGCGGAGGACGAGATCGACGCCTATGTCTGCGCCTATGTCGCCCTCTGCCTCGCGTCAGACCTCGGCGATGGCGGCCGCCGGGTAGATGTGATGGGCGAATGGGCTGCCGGTGCCATAGTGACGCCGGCAGCCCGTCGTCAGCTGGCCGTGACGGTCAGGTGATCCCCGCTCGACTCACACGTGTTGTTGTTCGGCGCCGCCTGGGTGCACACGGTGTCGTTGTCGGTGCCCACCCGCGAGGTGACCGTCACCGTGTCGCCCGCGGCGAAGGAGCCCGAGGGCAGGGTGAGCGTCACCGTCGGTGAGTAGCCGCCGCTGCCCGAGCAGGTGATCGAAGTGATCGTTGGCGTCGTGCTCGGGCCCGACGCAGGCGTGACCGTGACCGTGTAGTCCGTCGCCGTCGCCGAAGCCGGGTCGACCGTGGCGCAGGCGATGGGCTCGTCGTAGTCGACGACCGCCTGCTGGTTGGTGGACGACGTGCTGATGGTCAGCCTGGTCATCCGCGGCTGGCCGGGCGCCGACGCCACCAGGGAGGCGGTCTGGCTCTCCTGGCCGATCGAGTTGTCCTGGCCGAGGCTGTTGGCCGCCGTCCCCGGGCTGGAGCCGTTGCTCTCGGTGAACAGGTACGCCGTACCGCTGGTGAAGGTCACCGGCGACGAGGCGGCGGTCGGAACGGCGCTCTGGTAGGGGTGGTTCGGGCCCGATCCGCACGGCGCCGAGGCCAGCAGCGTCCCGCTGGTGTTGTAAATGTTGAGCCAGCTGCTGCTCGGGTCGCTGCACTTGTAGGTGACCATGTTCGCCGTCGGCCCCGTTCCGCTGGCGATCAGTGAGAACACCCCGGGGGCGGCCGGAAGATCATTGTTGGCGGTGGCCGGTGTCGGGCTATCGAACACCCGACTCAGGGTCGCCGGGGTGCCGGCGTTGCCGGGGGCCAACGGGCCGGTCGTCACCCCGCTGCCGGGAAGGTTCCAGGACTGGCCGGCGCCGTTGGTGATGCCCGACGCCGACAGCACCTCGAGGTCCTTGGCCGTGAGCGGCGTCTGCGACGGCAGAGGCGTGTTGAGGGTGAAGGTGACCGTCTTGTTGCCGTTGCTGAGAGCGGCCGACGAGTCCAGCGGGTTGAGCTGGGACTGGTTGTCCTTGCAGGTGTCGGGCGTGCCGCCGTTGGTGCACTGATCGGCGAGGATCACCGTGTAGTTGCTGCCCACCGACACCGCCTGGTCGAAGTTGACGATCAGCTGGTCGCCCTGGCTGACGGTGGTCGACGAGGCGCTGGCGGGCACGTACGACGTGCTGATGCTGCGGGGCGCCGACGACGTCGACGGGGCCCCGGCCGCCACCGGGGCCGGCTGGCTGGGCTGCAACTGGTTGGCGCCGGCGGGCTGCGCCGTGCCGACCTGGGTGCCGCCCGCCGCGTTCGGCGACTCCGACGACACCGCATAGCAGTAGTCGGAGCCGGTCACCGTGGCGGTGTCGTTGTAGGAGGTCGACCCGCCCGACCCTGAGCCGCCCACGTCGGAAGCCACCGCCTTGTAGGGCGAAGGGGGGGTGTTCTGCGGAGAGGAGCCTGGGGCGGTCGAGTAGGCCGCCGGGCAGGTGTCACTGCCCCCCGGGATCGACGACGGCGTGGCCGGAGCCCGCCACACCGTGTAGCCGGTGACGTTGTCGGTGCCGGCCGTCGATGGGGCCGACCACGTAACCGTCACCCCTCCGGTCGTCGAGTTCGACGTGGTCGTCACCGACGACGGCGGATGCGGGGCTACGTCGTTGAGGCAGAAGGTCGACGTCTTGCCTGGCTGGTAATTACCGGAGACGGAGTCGCCGTTGGACAGGCGGGCCTGGAAGTCGGAGAAGGTGTCCGACACGCAGGAAGCCGAGCCTCCGGGCGACGAGGACTGCTGGACGATCTGGTAGGTGTCGGACGGGCCGTAGGTGTAGGCCAGGCCGCCCTCGGTGAAGGTGCTCGACGACTCTGAGTCGACCACCGGAGTCGTGCCTGCAGCCGTGCCAAAGGTGCCGGCCGAGGCCGGCTTGGACCCCGGACCCTGCCCCGCCGCCTGAATGGCCGACATCTGCGAATCCGGAACTGCCGACGTCCCGCCGAACACGTAGGAGGTTCCGGCCAGGGTCGACTGATGCTCCGTGGCAAAGGCCGTCGTGGAACCGGCGTCGGTCGGCGAGTTGGTGACGACCGTGGGCCACCCCTTCACCCCGGCCAGGGCGGCCCCGGCCAGGGCGTCGGCCCCATCGTCGCCCCGGGCCACGGTGAGGTTGGTGTTGGCCAGCCAGCCCTTCTGGATCCCGTAGTCGGCCAGGACCTTGGAGGTGGCAGAACGGTCACCGCCCGCCTCCACGTCCACTGTCGTGACCCCCGAGGGCGGCGGCGTGTACTCGGATGCCGGTATCGAAGCCGTGCCCCCGACGACGATCAGGTGCTTGATCCCCATATCGGAGATGACCTGCTGGGCCTCGGGCTGGAGGCCAGGACCCGAGGAGTTGGTGAGGATGATGGGGAACTTCCGGGAATAGGCGAGGCCGCCGGCGGCCAGGGCGTCGACGAGGTGCTTGTCCTCGCCCGAGGCGAGTATGGCGGTGGGATTCCCGGACCCGTCCGTTCCGGCGCCGCCCATCGACTCGTCGACCATCTTCATCGTCTGGTAGCGGGTCGTGCCCTGGTAAGGCGTGGATACCTGGTAGCCGGCGGACTGCAAGGCGCTGATCTGCGCCTGGGAAACGGCTCCAGTCCCTCCTAGCACGACGATCTTGGAGACCTTGTTGGCTTGCAGGGCAGCAGTGGTGGAGCTGGGAACGGTGTTGGTGTTGTCGGTTAGCAGGACGCCGAGGCCGTAGGACCCCTCCACCCCGGCAGCGGACAGGGCATCGGACTGGTGACCGGGCACGCCGTCGGCCAGGAGGGCGGTCGGCTCGCCGGACGGGAACGCCGCTTGGTCCACCGCGCCAGCGGTCGCGTAGCGGTCTGACCCAGCGATCCGCTGGAGCGTGAAGCTGGCGGTGGCCGATGCCGCGGTCGGCATCATCGCTACGGCTCCCGAGAGAGTCAGCAGCAGAGCTACTGCCCCGGTCAGCCGGGCGCGGACCTCACTGACACGTCGCATGCTTCCTCCAAGGCCGTAAGCCGGGGCGACGGTAGCCAATCCGAAGGGTTGGCGTCGGTACCCCCGCGAGCAGTGAGAACGACTGTGTTCCGGACCTTTCGTCACATCCGGGCGGAAGGCCGACGCGCGAGGAGGGGCCTCGGAAGGCCCCTCCTCGGCACTTCTGGTAGCTACTGGTTACGGGGCGGTGACGCCCTGGCCCCCTCCGGAGAGGCAGGCGCTCGGCGCGTTGCCCACGTTGAGGTAACCGTTGGGGCCTGCCTGCCCCGTGGGCGTGGCCGCGGTGTAGGCGCCCTGCACGCTTCCACCGCTTGTCGGGCTGCCCGAGGCGTAGAGGTAGCCGCTGGTGCCGGTGATTCCCGCGTCGCCGCCGCTTGCGCTGCCGTTGGCCCAGACCGTGCTGCCATCCGGCAACCCCGTCTGTGTGCCGCCCGCGGTCGGGGCGGTGGTGGTGCAGGAACTGGTGGGGGCCACGGCCAGCGCCGGGATGGTCCCAAGGGCGGCGAGGCCGAGCACGCCACCCGCTACAGCCATGGTGCGGATCTTCAAGTTGTCCTCCGTCTTGGTTGCCGCGGACCGTCCGCGGGTGATGCTGGGGGCACCAGGCAGGAGGGGGTTGAGTGAAGGCGGCGGCGGTTCTGCCCGGACACCCGGGGCGTTACGCGCCATGGATTCGTCACCCGGGGTGGCGGTTCCTGCTGTTCTGGGAAGAAAACTCTTTACCGGGCCGCTTAGGCGCTTCTAGACCGACACCCCCCGGTTTCGGTGGTTATGGCGGGCTCAGGAGGGTTTGCCGGCCAGGGCGACGTCGAAGTTCACCGGCCGGCTCGAGCTGTCCTTGAAGCTGGCTAGAAGCCGGGTGGGGACGGCCCCGGCGCGGGCGTAAGTGAAAACGCCGGTCGGTCGGCTTGTGCTGGTGAAAATTCCCTGCCCGGTCTCGCTGGCTCCGTTCTGGGTGACGAGGGAGGTCTGCTGGAGGGCAATGGAGGCGCTGCCCGAGGCGGCGCCCAGCCCGACCAGGGCGGCGGTGGCCTGCCCGTAGGAGAGAACGAAGGCTACCGACAGGGTCACCTGCCCTTGGGTCTGCTGGGCTCCTTCCGGGGTGAAGGCCATCGGGGCGCCGTCATACCGGAAGTCGGACACCTGCCAGGCCCCGTGGACCGAGATCAGCTGGATCGGCCCGCTCAGGGTGCTGGTAGAGACCTGGTCGCCCTGGGATCCCTTCACCTCGGTCCGCAGCTGAACCGTGCCCGACAAGGTCACAGCCCCGGCCGAGACCGACGATGGGCTGACCGACTCGCTGGTGACGGCCACGGTGGTGGTGCCGCCCCGGGCCTGGTTCACCTGCGCCACGGTCAGGCGGACGGAGCCGAGCCCAGCGGCCGCCCCCGTCGAGTACCTCAGCATCTGTGCCGAGTCCCGGTTGGCGATTCCTTGCAGATAGAGGTCGAGAGCCGCCATGGCCGCGGTGGCGTCGGAGCCGGGCCCGGGCTGGCTAGCCGGACTGGTGGGTCGGGTGGCGGGCGGGGTGGGCGCAGTGGTGGCGCCGGTGGTCGTGGAGGTGCTGGTGCTAGCTCGGTTCTGGCGCCCCGGCGGGACCGCCTGCTTCGGCGCGCTGGCTGCGCATCCCGACGTCAGGAGCACAACGGCGACCAGGACGGACGACCGACGACGCAGCACGGGGCGGAATGTAGCGATGAAGTTCGAGGGGGCCCCGGAGGGGCCCCCTCGAAAGGTTGCTGGTTGCTTGTTGGTTTGCCGACTACGGCGCCGAGACGGCGCAGGGGCCCGAGGAGCCCGGGGCCGGTGCCCCGGTCGGGTTGCTGAACAGCAGGATGGCATTGTTCTGGCCGGAGGCCGGGGTGTACGAGTCGGTGGCGCCGGGGGTGTAGTCACCCGAGGAGCAGCCGACGATGCCCTTGTTGTCGGCGCCGATGTAGCCGGAAAGGGCCCCGGAGTTGGACGGGCTTCCGTCGGCCACGACGTAGCCGGTCGCAGTCGAGGCGCTGCCGGCGGCGGTCACAGTGCCCTGGACGGGGGTGCCGTTGGTGCAGACTTGAACGCCGCTGTTGCCGGCGGCGTCCGTGTAGCTGGGGTTCACGCCGGCGCTGCCGCAGCTCGAGTTGGCGCCGGCGACGCCGGCCGACAGTGCCAGGCCGCCCACCACGACCGCCCCGACCAGGGTCGAGGTCAGGATCTTCCGCATTATCTCCTCCTGTTGTCAGGCAGGGATCACGGGCCTTCCGTGCCCCCCCTCTGGCGTCGGCGGCTGGTGGTGATGGCCACGAACCCGGATAGATCAGCCGATGCCGGCCGGAGGTTCGTTAAACGCCTTTAGGATTCCTTCACCAGAAAGAGGATTTTTTTATCTGGCCGGCAGCAGGGGCTTGTACCGGCGATACCGCCTAAACGGTGCTGGGGGAGCCCAGTAGGGGCTCCCCCAGCACCTGACGGGCGAGGCAAAGGGCTACCCGGTCGGGCTGCCCACCACCACCGAGCCGTCCCCGGAGACGCTGCAGTAGGGGAAGTCCCCGGCCGGTATTCCGGTCTGGCTCGCGAAGGGCCCGGGGGCGGAGATGGTGGCCACGATCGTGGGTGTGCCTCCGGCCGTGGTGGTGTAGCCGACCTGGATCGAGCCCGAGGCCAGGGTCCCCGCCCAGCCGCCGGCGGCGGTGTCAGCTGTGGTCGCCGAGTCGGTCGGTTGCGCCCCGGTGGCGCAGGCGGCACCGTTCGGCCCGGTGGCGTGAGCCGCCGGCCCCGTCAACAGCACGCCTGCCGCCGGGCCGGCCACCAGAGAAGCCCCCAGCGCCAGACGAGTGATCGTCTTCCTTCTCATGAGTCCTTGGTCTCCTTGCCTGTCGGGTTCCACGAGAGCTGGCGAGCCGCGGCCCTCCAGCGGGGCGGACGACGGGTACCGAGAGGCTCGAGACCGTCCGCCTCGACCAGGATTCGGCAATCGGCAGTTTCGGTCCTTCTGGATATAAGGAAGCTTTTTCTTAAATTGCCCTAACGATGTCGCGGGTCAGGGCGCCTCAGCCAGCGCCACCTCGATCCGCTCCTCGCCGGTGTCGAGGTCGAGCGACGAGATCGATCCGGCCTCCCGTAGGTCGTCGGCCGCCGCCCGGATGAGGGCGACCCGTTCGGGGGTGTCGACCACCCGGACCCGCTCCACCGGGGCCCTCATCGACACCGACGACTCGGTCTTGGCCTTGCGCACCCGGGCCAGCACAGTCGACACCGCATCGAGGATCTCGGGGTCGCTGCCCGCGGCCCCTGTCCATCCGCCGGCTGGTGTCAGGTCGCTCGAGGAAGGCCACGCCGACCGGTGGATCGACCCCTCCTGCCACCACGACCACACCTCCTCGGTGACGAAGGGCAGGAACGGAGCGAAGAGTCTGAGGATGGTCGACAGGGCGGCGGCCAGCGCCGCCTGGGCCGAGGCGGCCCGCTCCGGGCCGCCCGAGCCGTAGGCCCGGGCCTTCACCAGCTCGAGATAGTTGTCGCAGAACGACCAGAAGAACGACTCGGTTCGCTCCAGGGCCCGGCTGTGGTCGTAGGCCTCGAGCGCCTCGGTCGCCTCCGCCGCCACCTGGGCGAGGTGCGAGAGCATGGACCGGTCGAGCGGTTCGGTGACCGCGGCCAGGTCGTAGGTGGAGTCCTCGACCCGCGACAGGGCGAACTTCGACGCGTTGAGCAGCTTGATGGCAATCGTCGCCCTACCCGCATCTGGGCGGTGTCGAAGGTGGTGTCGGCGCCCAGCCGCCCGCTGGCCGACCAGTAGCGGAAGCCGTCGCTGCCGAACTCCTCGAGCAGGTCGATGGGGGTCACGGCATTGCCCTTCGACTTTGACATCTTCTTGCGGTCGGGGTCGTAGATGAACCCGGAGATCGCCGCGTCCGACCACGGCAGGCTGCCGTGCTCGAAGTGGGCCCGCACCACGGTGGCGAAGAGCCAGGTGCGGATGATGTCGTGGGCCTGCGGGCGCAGGTCCATGGGGAAGACGCGGGCGAAGAGATCCGGGTCGTCCTCCCAGAAGCCCCCGATCTGAGGGGTGACCGAGGAGGTGGCCCAGGTGTCCATGACGTCGGGGTCGGCGGCGAAGCCGCCTGGCTGGTTGCGCTGGTCCTCGGTGTAGCCGTCAGGCACGTCGGTAGTCGGGTCGATGGGAAGGCGGACCTCGTCAGGGATCAGCGGTCGCGCGTAGTCGACGGACCCGTCCCCGGCGATCCGGTACCACAGCGGGAAGGGGACGCCGAAGAAGCGCTGTCGGCTGATCAGCCAGTCCCCCGTCAGGCCGTTCACCCAGTCCTCGTAGCGGACCCGCATGAAGTCGGGGTGCCACCGCAGCTCCTTGCCTCGGGCGATGAGCGCCTCGCGCAGGGCGGCGTCGCGGCCCCCGTTGCGGATGTACCACTGGCGGCTGGTGACGATCTCGAGGGGCCGGTCGCCCTTCTCGAAGTACTTGACCGGATGGGTGATGGGCTTCGGATCGCCGACCAGCTCACCGGAGTCGCGCAGGAGCTCAACGATGCGGGCCTGGGCCTGGCGCACCGTCTTGCCGGCGAGCTCGTCGTAGGCCCGCTGGGCGGCGGCGGGGTCGTCGCTGGGCGCCCAGGCCGGGTCCGACCAGTCCACCGTCCGCAGCCGGCCGTCGTGGCCGACGACGCCCCGGACCGGTAGTTGCAGCTCGCGCCACCAGGTGACGTCGGTCAGGTCGCCGAAGGTGCAGATCATGGCGATCCCCGAGCCCTTCTCGGGGTCGGCCAGGGTATGGGCGACGACCGGAACGCGCGCCCGGAACAGGGGCGTAAGCACCTCCGAGCCGAACAGCGGCTGGTAGCGCGAGTCCTCGGGGTGGGCGACCAGCGCGACACAGGCGGGGATCAGCTCGGGTCGGGTGGTCTCGATCTCCACCGGGGGGCCGTCGCCGGAGGCCCGGGGGAACCGCAGCCGGTGGTAGGCGCCCGGCACCTCGCGGTCCTCCAGCTCGGCCTGGGCGACGGCGGTGCGGAAGTCGACGTCCCAGAGGGTCGGCGCCTCGGCCTGATAGGCCTCGCCCCGGGCCAGGTTGCGCAGGAACGCCCGCTGGGAGGCCCGCTGGGACCGGGCGTCGATGGTGGCGTAGTTGAGGGACCAGTCGACCGACAGCCCGAGTCGCCGCCAGACCGCCTCAAAGGCCTGCTCGTCCTCGGCCGTCAGCCGGTGGCACAGCTCGACGAAGTTCGGCCGCGAGACGTGGACCGGCTGCTTGCCCGGCTTCTCCGGTGGGCGGAAGTCCGGGTCGTAGGGCAGGGAGGGGTCGCACAGGACCCCGTAGTGGTTCTGCACCCGGCGCTCGGTGGGCAAGCCGTTGTCGTCCCAGCCCATCGGGTAGTACACCTCCTGGCCCCGCATCCGGCGGAAGCGGGCGACCAGGTCGGTGTGGGTGTAGGAGTAGGCGCTGCCGACATGCAGGGTGCCGCTGACCGTGGGGGGCGGGGTGTCGATGGCGAAGATCTCCTGCCGGGTTCGAGTCCGGTCGAACCGGAACGTGGACTGTTCCTCCCAGCGGGCCGTCCACTTCTCTTCGAGGCCCTCCAAGGCTGGCTTATCGGGCACGGTCGGTCGCATCGTCCGGTTACGGTACCCGGGTGCTGCGGCTCCACGACACCGCATTGGGCGAGGTTGTCGACATCGAGCCGGCCCAGCCCGGCCGCTTCTCCATGTACGTCTGCGGCCTGACCGTCTACGACGTCCCCCACATCGGCCACGGCCGCGCCGCCCTCGTCTACGACCTGCTGCGTCGCTATCTCGAGTGGACCGGCGTCGACGTCCACCACGTCTCCAACGTCACGGACATCGACGACAACATCATCCAGCGGGCCGAGCGCGAGGGACGCTCGTCCACCGAGGTGGCGGAGCAGTATGAGCGAGCCTGGTGGGACGCGGTCGACCGTCTGGGGGTGCTGAGGCCCCACGACATCCCCCACGCCACCGAGTACGTGGAGCGGATGGTCGAGCTGATCGGACAGCTGTTCGAGCGCGGTTACGCCTACCAGGCTCCCGACGGGGTGTACTTCGCCACCGAGGCTCTGGACGGCTACGGCCTGCTCGCCGGACAGCCGTTGGAGTCGTTGCGGGCCGGGGCCCGGGTCGAGTCCGACGAGTCCAAGCGCTCACCGACCGACTTCGCCCTCTGGAAGCTTTCCAAGCCGGGCGAGCCGTGGTGGGAGTCCCCGTGGGGCAAGGGCCGCCCCGGCTGGCACACCGAGTGCGTCGTCATGTCGCTCGACCTCCTGGGCGACGGGTTCGACCTGCACGCCGGCGGCCTCGACCTGAAGTTCCCCCACCACGAGAACGAACGGGCCCAGGCCGTCGCCCTGGGCAAGAAGTTCACCCGGCACTGGATGCACCACGCCTTCGTGGAGGTGGCCGGGGAGAAGATGTCCAAGTCACTCGGCAACTTCACCTCTCTCACTGACCTCCTGGCCCGCACCGACGCCCGGGCCTACCGGCTACTCGTCCTGCAGTCCCATTACCGGTCTCCGATGGAGGTGACGGTGTCGACCGTCGACCAGGCGGTGCGGGGGCTCACCGGCCTCGACACGTTCGCCCTCCGGTTTCGCGACGCGTTCGACGACGCCGACGCCGCGGCCCTCGCCAGTCGCGCCGACGCCGAGGAGTTGGCCCGCTTCCGCCAGCGGATGGACGACGACCTCGACACGCCTCCGGTCACCGGACAGCTGTTCGATCTGATCCGACGGGGGAACGCGGCCGCCGACACCGGCGGCGGGGAAGACGCGGAGCGGATCGCCGCCACCGTGGCGACCGTGGCCGGCGCCCTCGGGCTGGCGCCCTATCTGACCGGGGACGTTCCGGCGGACGTGGTGGCCGCCTGCGCCCGCATCGACGAGGCCCGGGCCCAGCGCGACTTCGCCACCGCCGACGCCATCCGGGCCGAGCTTTCCGCCGGCGGGTGGATCGTGGAGAACAGCCCGACGGGAACGCGCGTCAGGCAGGCTCCGACGCCCTGAGCCCGTCGGGGACGGCCCCCTAGGGGAGGGGAGCGTTAAGCGACGTCGTGCCGGTGGCCTGGGTCGACACCGAGACGGTCACCCCGGGACTAGTGGTGGTGGGGGGGGTGCTCCCCACACCGGCGCCACCAACCGATGCACCTACGGTCGAGCCGGTTCCGGCACCGGCCGACACCGTGGCGGTGGGGGCCGGAGCGAGGTCGGCAGAGGTCGTCACCTGGGCGATCGGGGTCGTGGACCCGCCCGTCGACCCTCCGCCCGATCCGAGGGGAAGCGGGAGAGGGAGCGGCAGGCTGCTCAGGGGAGTCGTCGACGCCGCCGGGGCGTTCACCGGGGCTACCGGAGGCGCCGGCTGGCTGGCCACGGGAGCAGCCACCTGGGCGGGCGGAGCGGTGGCGGGCTCCGGTGTGGCGACCGGTGCAGGCGGGGGCGCCAGCGCGATCGGCAGGGCGGGTGCGGCCGGGTTGGCCTTGGCCGCCGTCTCCTGGACCACGACCGGCTTGCCCACCGGGGCGGCGGCCGCCGGCCGGCTGGCGCCCGATCCGAAGGGGGGCTGGCCCACGATGGTGGCCCCGATGATGCCGAGGCCGAGGAGACCGACGCTGGCGCCCATCAGCGCCCGCTGGCCGGGCAGGGACACGACCTTGCGGGCCCGGTGAGCGGCGAGGGTGCCGGTCGAGACCTTGTGCCAGTGATCCCAGGCCAGGGCGCCGAGGGCCAGCGGCAACGGCAGAACTGCCCGGCGCAGCGTGCCGCCCAGGTCCTCGAGCTCGGCCAGGCGGGCCCGGCACTCCTCGCAACCGGCGAGATGCTGGTCGACCTTGGCGATGTCGCGGGGAGCCAGGCCGCCGCCGACGTAGGCGCCCAAGCGCTCCACGGTGTAGCGGCAGTCGTCGTGGACCTCGGTGCGGAGGTGGGCCTGCAGGTAGCGCTGGCGCAGCCCGGCGCGGGCCCGCACGGCCAGCTGGGCGGCGCCGTTCGGCGAAACCCCGAGCAGGCCGGCGGCCTCGGACGGGGCCAGCCCCTCGACCTCGGTCAGCCAGAGCACGGAACGCCACCGCTCGGGCAGGCTGCGGAAGGCCGCGGCCACCAGCGAGGCGTCGAGCTTGTCGACCAGCCGGTCGGACGAATCGACGCTGCCGGGCTCGCTATGGGGCAGCTCGTCCACCGGGCGGACCCGTCCCCCCCGCCGCAGCACGTCGATGGCGGCGTTGCGGGTGGTAGCCAGCAGGTAAGGCCGGAACCGCTCCATGTCAGCCAGACGGCCGGCGGTCAGGGCGGTGAAGACCCTGGTGAACGCCTCGGCGACGGCGTCGGCGGCGTCGTCTCGGTTGGACGTGACGGCGTAGGCCACCCGCCACGCCGCCTCGGCGTGGCGGCGGTACAGCTCGTCGAATGATGTGGAATCACCGGCGGCGGCGGCTCTCGCCAACTCGTCGTCGGCGATCGCTGCGCCGGTCAGATCGACCCTCTGCGCCATGCCGCCTCCTCGGGTAAACGACCCCAGCTCCGCCGTTTAGATTCTTCGTACCCCGCGGCAGTTCCTGCCCGCTTCACGGCCCGGCTACTCGTGTGATCGGCGGCTGAGGCCATTTCGTGAGCTTTCCGGAGGATCTGTCCGGTGTGAGGTGACAGCAGGGACCGGCGACCGCGGGGACCGCGCCGGGGTCGCCAGCCCTCCTTAGAGCTTCGGCACCGTCCACGCCCCACTTGACGGGGCAGTCAGCCGTCCATGACGGGATTCCGATCGAGAAATCGCGCCCGGGTGTGGTGGCGGCTCGCCGGAACGACCAGTTACCATCCGGTAACTCCGGCCGAGAGGTGCGCGAATGAGTCAGTTCTCCCTCGAGCTCAACGAGGATCAGCTCCAGATCCAGAAGTGGGTCCACGATTTCGCCGAGAACGTAATCCGCCCCGCCGCCCACGAATGGGACGAGCGGGAGGAGACCCCTTGGCCCATCATCGAAGAGGCCGCCAAGATCGGCATCTACTCCTTCGACTTCGTGGCCAACTGCTTCGGAGACCCGGCCGGACTGCTCATGTGCCTGGTCAATGAGGAGATGTCCTGGGGCGACGCGGGCATCGCCCTCGCCATCTTTGGCACCACCCTGGGGGTGGCCGGCATCTTCGCCAACGGCACCCCTGAGCAGATCGTGGAGTGGTGCCCCCAGTGCTTCGGCACCCCCGACGACATCAAGCTGGCCGCCTTCGCCGTGTCCGAGCCGGACGCCGGGTCCGACGTCAGTTCACTCCGCACCCGGGCCGTCTACGACGAGGCCAAGGACGAGTGGGTCCTCAACGGCACGAAGATCTGGATCACCAACGGGGGCATCGCCGACATCCACGTGGTGGTGGCCTCGGTGGAACCGGCGCTCGGATCCAGAGGGCAGGCCAGCTTCATAGTGCCGCCCAACACGCCCGGCCTGTCGCTGGGCCAGAAGTTCAAGAAGCACGGGATCCGCGCCTCCCACACCGGCGAGGTGATCCTCGACGACGTCCGGGTGCCTGGCCGGTGCCTGCTCGGTGGCAAGGAGAAGCTCGACGAGCGGATCGCCAAGGCCCGCGAGGGGAAGCGGGCCAGCTCCCAGGCGGCCATGGCGACCTTCGAGGCCTCCCGTCCGGTCGTCGGCGCCCAGGCGGTAGGAATCGCCCGGGCCGCCTACGAGTACGCCCTCGAGTACGCCAAGGAGCGCAAGCAGTTTGGCCGGGCGATCATCGAGAACCAGGGCATCGCCTTCAAGCTGGCCGACATGAAGATGCGCACCGACGCCGCCCGCCTGCTGGTCCATCGGGCCGCCTGGATGGGCCGCCAGGGGAAGCGCTTCGAGGCGGGCGAGGGCTCGATGTCCAAGCTCTACGCCGGCGAGACCGCGGTGTGGGTGACCGAGCAAGCCATCCAGATCCTCGGTGGCTACGGGTATGTCCGCGAATACCCGGTCGAGCGCTGGCATCGCGACGCCAAGATCTACACGATCTTCGAGGGCACCTCGGAGATCCAGCGGCTCATCATCAGCCGGGCCATCAGCGGAATCCACATCCCCTAGCTGCATCTCCAGACCGCGGCGCGCCATCATGGAGCGGTGATGCCCTCGGTCGTCGAGCAGGCAGGAGAGCTGCGTTCGGCCCGGGTCGAGTCGCTCCGGGCGCTCGCCGCCCTCGGGGTGCTCGAGGGCCACGTCTACGGCGGAAACCTGAACTACGGGCCGGCGGCCTACAGCAGCTGGTGGCACCGCAGCCTCCTCGGAGGCGGGTTCGGCGTCTACCTGTTTTTCTGCCTCTCCGGTTACCTGCTGTATCTGCCCTTTGCCCGCCGCAGCTTCGGGGGGGCGGGCCCGGTGGACCTTCGTCGCTACGCCCGCAACCGGGCTGTGCGCATCCTGCCGCTCTACTACGTGGTGGCCGTCACCTACCTGATCGTCCTCCACGCCCCCGCCGGCGTGTGGGTGCGATTCTTGACCTTCACCGAGAACTTCTCCCACCGGACGGTCAGCCGCTACGACGGCCCCATGTGGTCCTTGGTGGTGGAGATCATGTTCTACCTCTTGCTCCCCCTCATCGCCCTGGTCATCAGCGGGCTGAGCCGGGGATCACTCGTCCGGGCTGGCGCCCTGCTCGTCCTCGCCGCCGGAGTGTTCGGCGCCTACCGCTGGGTCGCCTTCCTCCACTCCGCCCACCCCAGCCCCCTCGTCCAGTACAACCTGCCCGCCACCTTCTACTTCTTCATCCCCGGCATGATGCTCGCCCTCGTCCGGGTCGGCGCCGAGGCGCGGGGCACCGACTGGAGCGGGCAACTACTCGGCCGCAGCTGGGTCTGGGTGGCGGCGTCGGCTGCCTGCTGGGCGCTCATCTTCTACCGCTACCAGTGGGACCTGCTGGCGGGTGCGGCGTCGTTGCTGCTCCTGGGGGCGTGTGTCCTCCCCCTCGCCCGCTCACGTCTCGTGGGCGCATTGGGGTGGCGGCCGCTGGCGGCTCTCGGCATCGCCTCCTACAGCCTCTATCTGTGGCACATGCCGATCGTCGACTACCTCGCCCGTCGCCACCTCGGGGGCTATCTCGGCCACCTCGCCGTCAGCGGGACCATCTGCATCGCCATCGCCGCCGTCAGCTACTGGGTGGTCGAGGCGCCTTTCCTCCGCCTGCGGCGCAGGTGGGGTGCCACCGCGGCATCCGATGCCGTGGGCCCGACTCAGTCCCGGCCGGCTTCGGCGGCGTGACGGGCCTGCCGTGAGACGCTGACCGGCCCGTGGCTGGCCCCGACAGCTACCGCCCTGCCGAATACTGGCGCGACCGGCTCACGCAGAACTTCAACCTGCGGGGGGTGGGTCACCTGGCCTACTCGGTCTCTTACAACCGCTGGCTGTACCGGGCCAAGGCCCGGGCCCTGCGCCAAGCGGTAAAGGCGGTGCCGAGGGCCGCCCCGGCCCTCGATCTCGGTAGTGGCACCGGTTGGGTCCTCGAGCAGCTGATCGGCCTGGGATTTTCCCCCGAGGGGTGCGACCTCGACCAGGAGCTGGTCGACCGATTGGCGCCGCTGCTCAGCCGCCCGATGCCGCTGTTCGCCTGCCACCTGGGTCGCGAGGCCGTTCCCAGACCGGACGCCACCTACGGCCTGGTCACCATGCTCGACGTCGCCTACCACATCACCGACGACACCGAGTGGCGTTACGCCGTGGCCGAGATCACCCGGGTTTTAGCTCCCGGCGGGGTGCTTGTTTGCTCTGACGGGTTCGGGCCGGCGACCGTGCAGGAGGCGGGCCACGTCCGGTTCCGCTCGTTGGGTCAGTGGCAGGCCGCCGCCGGGGAGGCCGGCTTGGCAGTGGAGACGGTCCAGCCCTACTTCCGCTGGCTCTCGCGCCCTAGGGGTGGGCCGTTGGCCCGGGTGCCCGGCTTCGTCCGGGGTCCGGTGGAGTACGCCCTCGAACGGACTGTTCCTCGGCCGCCCTATCTGCGTTACGCCGTGCTGCGCCGGCGGTCCGCTAGCCGGTGACGAACCAGAAGGACCAGCCCCGGGTCTCCAGCCCCTGAATCTCCCGAGCGGTCAGCAAACCGTCGAGCGGCTGGCGCAGCTCGGGGCGGTTCGAGCAGTACCACGACGCCAGGACCGGCTTGATCCGGGCGGCGCCGCCGAGGATGTAGGCGGCCAGCAGGTACTGCTCGCTCAGGAAGTAGCCGGCCCAGTCCAGCGGGTAGTCGTCGGGCAGGAAGATGTCGTGGATTCCGACCAGCACCCCGGGACCGATCAAGGCCAGTGCGTCCAGGAAGAAGGTGACGACGTCGGAGTTCATGAACACCCGGTGGGAGTCGTCCACGAAGAGCATGTCGCCGGCCTCGAGGGCGCTGAACTGGGCGAGGTCAGTGCTCTCCAGCGGGCGGCGGATCAGGTGGTCGCAGAGGTGGTCCACGTCGGCCCGGGGGGCCGGGTCGACGGACACGATCTTCGTCGCCAGCTGACCGTCGCGGCGGGCCCGGGCCACGAACAGCGTCGAGTTGCCCGACCCCACCTCCAGGTACTGGCGGGGTCTCGTCGAGCGCACCAGCCCGTAAAGGACGGCGGCGTCGAACACGGGCAGGAACCCCTGATCCCACTGGGGCACCCCCGGCTCGCCCGAGGACCGGGGGATGCGGAGTAGGTCGGGGACGGACTCCGCCACCGCGGCGATCGATCGTCGGTAGTCGTCGACATGCCCGGCGAGGTAGGAGTCGAGCCGCGGGTGGCTGGCCCGCCCGTGGCCCCAGCGAGGTCGGCTGGTCGCCGACGGCGGGCATTCGAGGGGGATGTACGAGGCGTACCTCCCTTCGAGGCGGTGGGCCAGGCCCACCAGTCCGCCGCCGGCGGCCCACCGCCACCGTGTCCGTCTCCTCACCATCGGGACCTTTCTAGAGCAGGATCCTCCGTGCCCGCACGGAGCCTCGTAGCAGAGCGACCGAGGCCACCAGGTCGCCGAGGACCTGGCGGGGCATCCCCCGGGGCGGCCGGTTGCGGGCCAGCCACCACCAATAGGGCAGCGTGAGGAGCAGGGCGGCCCGTCGGCGGGGGGCCAGGACAAGGGACAGGACGAGTAGCTGGGCCAACGGGCTGTGGCGGCGCAGGAACCACGGGGGTCTGGCCATCCGCGGCCGTAGCTCTGGGATGAGGCGCACCAGGTCGGGGAACAGCCCGCGGCGCCACTCCGCTCTCACCAGGTCCCCCAACGACTGAGCGGAGACGTCGTGGCTGACGACGGCGTCGCTGTTGAACCGGCTCTCCCAACCGAGCCGCTTGACCCTCCAGGCCAGGTCCGTGTCCTCGCCGAACGGGCCGAACCGTCGGGTGAACGACTCGTCGAACCCGTCCACCTCCTGCAGCGCTGTGCGGCGGTAGGCGATGTTGCAGCTCTCGTACAGCCCGGTCTCCGTCTCCACCGAGATTGACCGTTCTCCCACGTCCAGCGCCCGGGCGGGTCGGGTACGCCCCTGCACCAGGCCGACCCGCGGATCGTCGAAGGGCGCTAGGAGCCGGCTGAGCCAGTCGGCGTCGGGGACGCAGTCGTCGTCGAGGAATGCGATCAGGTCGCCTTCGGTCGCCTTCCAGCCGGCGTTGCGGGCGCCGGCGGAGCCGACCCCGGAGGTGCGCACCAGTCTGATCGGCAGCGTCTCGACCAGCTCGTCGGTCCCGTCGGTGGATCCGTCCGACACCACCACGATCTCGTCCGGAGGACGCGACTGCCCCCGCAGGCCGCCGAGGGCCTGACCCAGCAGGTGGCGACGATTCCGCGTCGGCACGACGACGGCCACCCGGCTCGTTATGGCACGGTCCGGATCGGCCACCGGGCGACAACGTACCGTGTGCCCGTGCCTCGTCTCGGCTTCGCGTGCCAGTGGGACGAGGACGCGCCCGCCACCTGGTCCCACATCCCGTGGAACTTCCGCGCCGCCCTCGTGGAGGCTGGGGAGCTGGTCGACGTCGGCGTCGAGCTGCCTGGCTGGCTGCGCTCCACTTTGCGGGTGACCCACGTCCGGCGGTGGCACGGGCGGTGGCGCTCGAGCTGGAACCAGTCGCGGGCCCTCGCCGAGCTGGACGCCCGCATCATCGAACGGCGGGCGGCGGCGGCCGGCGCCGACGCGGTCCTTCAGGTGCTGGACATGGCGGTGGTTCGCCGCCCGTATCTGGTGTTCATCGACTTGAGCATGGACCTGCTGCTCGATTACTGGGAGCACGGGGCGGCCCCGTATCTGCCCGAGGTGCCCCGGCGGGTCGTGCAGCAGTTCCGCGATCGTCAGAACCGCATCCTCGAGTCGGCGGCCGGCGTCCTGGCCATGAGCCACTGGCTGGCCCGTCACTTGCGCGACCACACCATCGACGGGGCCCGGGTTCACACCGTCCACCCTGGGGTCAACACGCCCCCTCCTACGGCGCCGCCGCGCCGGCGATGGGAGCGAGAGCGCAGGAAGCTTCTGTTCGTGGGGAAGGTGTTTCGGCCCAAAGGGGGGGACCTGGTGGTCGAGGCGGTCAAGCTCCTCCGGGCGCGCCACGTCGACGTCTCCGTCACCGTCGTTGGACCCCGCCAATGGCCCTACCCCGAGCCGCCTCCCCCCGGAGTGGACTTCCGCGGGCGCCTCCCTCTCGCGTCTGTCGGCCCCCTGTACGACGAGCATGACCTGTTCCTGATGCCGTCCCGCTTCGAGGCTCTCGGCATCGTCTTCGCCGAGGCCCTGGCACGCGGACTGCCGTGCGTTGCCCGCAACGCCTGCGCCATGCCCGAGCTGGTGGAGCCGGGACGCAACGGGGCGCTGGTTGACAGTGACGATCCCGAGGAGCTCGCCGACAAGATCGTCGATTGCCTGAACGACGAGTCGCTGTACCGGCGCACTTGGGACGAGGCCGCCAGCGCGGCGGCTTACTACTCGTGGGATCGGGCCGCCCGCCAGGTTTTCGAACTCGTCGACCGGCTGTCGTGACCGGCTCTTTGCGCGTCGCCCTGGTCTCCTCCGCCCGCTGGTCCAGCTTCCGGCTGAGCAAGCACTTCGTAGCCCTCGCTCTGGCCAACCTTGGACACGACGTGTTGTATGTGGAGCCTCCGGTGAGCCCCTTGTCCCTCGTCCGCCACCGGCAGCGTTGGGCGGATCTGCGCCACCCCCGCGACGAGCAGGTGCAGGACCGGCTCTGGGTGTGGGGGCCTCGCGTCCTGCCCGGCCAGAACTCCGCCGCCGGCCAGCGGGCGAACGCAGTCTTCCTGGCCCGGGGGGTCAGATCGCGGCTGGGGCGGCCCGATGTCGTAATCGCCTTCTCCCTCGAGGCCCGCGGCGTGGTGGCGGCTCTGGACGAGCCGACCGTCTACCACTGCACCGACAGCCAGGAGGATCTGCCTGGCATTGCGGTCGAGGCGGCACAACGCCGAGAGAGGGAGCTGTGCCGTCTCTCCCAGGGGGTGGCGGCCTGCTCCCTGCCCCTCACCCAGCAGCTGGTGGGGCGTGGCGTCGAGGCGGCCTACATCCCCCACGGGTGTGACGCCGAGTTCGCCGGGGCCACAGCCCGCGCCGAGTTCCTCGCCGGGCCCCGGCCCTGGGTCGGCTTCATCGGCAGCGTCAATTTCAGGCTCGACGCCGACCTTCTGGCCCGGACCGCCGCCTCCCACCCCGGCACGACATTTGTTGTCGGAGCCCGGTTTGGCGGGGCCCCCGAACCCGGCCTGCGCTCGGCCCTGGCCCATCCCCGCCTCGTGGCCCTGGGCCAGCAGCCTCCATCCAGCCTGCCCGGGCTCATGGCATCGCTCGACGTGGGTGTCGTTCCCTACCGAGAGATCCCGTTCAACCGGAAGTCCTTCCCGATCAAGATCCCCCAGCATCTCGCCACCGGAGTCCCGGTCGTCTCCACCGCCAACGGCGCCACCGACGAGTTCGGCGGTCTCACCCACCTCGCCTCGGTGGGCGACTGGGAAGACGTGATGGAAAAGGCCCTGGCGCTGAACGGTTCCGGCGCCGCTGAACGACGTGAGGCCGGGGGCCGCCGGAGCTGGGAGCAGGTGGCCCAGGAGCTGCTGGGCCTGGTGACCTGATGAACTCGGTCCTGCTCATCCATCCGAACGCCGAGCGCTACGGCGCCGACCGGGCCCTGCTGGTATTGGCCGGCGTCCTACTCGACCGTCGCCTGCGCGTGGCGGTGGTGTTGGGGCAGGACGGTCCCCTCCGCTCTGACCTCGAGCAGATGGGAGTGACGGTCGCCCTGCGCGAGGTCGGAGCCCTCCGCCGGGTCGAGGGGATGGCCGGCGTCGCTCGCCTCCTGCGCCGACTGCCGAGAGTGGTCAGGGAGCTATCCCCCCTGGCCGGCGACTACGACCTGGTCCACGTCAACAGCTCGGTGGTGGTGGGCGGGGTGCTGGCCGGGGCCGCCGCCCGCAAGCCAGTGGTCGTCCACGTGCGCGAGTCCTACGCCGGGCGCCGGTGGATGTGGTGGGCGTGGTGCCTGGTGCTTTCGGTCGTCGCCCGGCGGGTGGTGGCCGTGTCCGAGGCCATCCGGGCCGAGGCGCCCCCCTGGCTGCGCCGTCGGACTGTGGTGGTGGCCGACTGCCCGTCGCTTCCCGCCGAGCAGGCGGAGGGGGGCGAGGGGATTGTCTGCATCGGGCGGATCAACGACTGGAAGGGACAGGACGTCCTGGTCCGGGCGCTGGCTGACTCGTCCCTCCGGGCCCTTCGGCCGGCGGTCACGTTCGTCGGCGACGTCTATCCGGGCGGCGAGGGATACCGCCGTCAGCTCCAGGAGCTGGTCGCCCAGCTGGGTCTGGAGGATCGGGTCACCTTCGCCGGATACACCGACGCTCCCGCCACCATCGCCCGCCGGGCCGGCATCGCCGTGTTCCCGTCCCGCCGGCCCGAGCCGTTCGGCTTCGCCCTCGTCGAGTGCATGGCAATGGGCCACGCCTGCATCGCCACCGGGGCAGGAGGACCGGCCGACATCGTTGACCACGGCGTCACCGGTCTGCTCGTGCCCCCCGACGACGCCGCCGCCCTCGCCCGCTCGATCGCCTGTCTCATCCGCGATCCGGCCCTCCGGGCCCGCATCGGCGCCGCCGCCCGCACTCACGTGCGAGAGCGTTACCGGCCTGACCGACACGGCGACGCCATCGCCGACGTCTATCGGCAGGCCCTGCGCGCTGGGCGAAAGGGCGCCGCTTGAAGCAGACGGCCGTTCCCGTCACCGGCGGGGAGCTCGGCCCCGAGCCGGGCGGGTCGAGGGTCGACTGGGACCGCCGCTTCCTATACGAGTGCCTAATCAGGTGGGGCGGGGGGTCGGTCGTTCCCTCGACGGGGATGGCCGGGTGGCACGAGACGGCGGCCACCGCGACCCGGGGGGCTTCTCGCCTCCTCTCCCGGGCGCCGGCCGGCCGGTCGAGCCGCCTCAACCGCCGCCTGCGCGACGTCGCCCAGGTGAGGCGGGTGAGGGTGCCGCCCGGCACCCAGGTCCTCTACGGCAACATCACCTTCCCCCTCTCCCGACCCCGCCTACCGGTGGTGTGGAGCACCCAGGGCATCCTCGACGACCGCCCTGGAATGTGGTTCCCGCGACGGTCCGCCGAGACCCACCGCCGGTTCATCGACGCGTCGGCGCTCACGCAGTGCTGGTCCAACAAGGGTCGGGCCGGGCTTCAGGAGTGGCTAGGCGAGGAGCACATGGCCAAGGTGGAGGTGGTGCCACCCCTCGTCTATGTCGACCTTCCCGCCCCGTGGTCCCGGACCGCCGGCGATATCACCGCCGTCTTCGTCGGAGCCTACGGCTGGCTCAAGAACCTGCCCGCCGCCCTGGAGGCCATGCGACATGTCGATCCCGGGCTGGCTCTCGAGGTGATCACGGCGGACCCCCCGCCCCCCGACCTGCCCAGCAACGTCCACTGGCTGGGACCGCGACCCCGCCCCGAAGTCCTGGCCCGACTCCGCTCGGCCGACGTCCACCTGTTCCCGAGCTCCACCGAGTCCTTCGGCATGGCGGGCATCGAGGCCATGGCGGCGGGCGTGGCCCAGATCGTGCACCGTGGGGGGGTGCCGGCGGAGTGTGCCGCTGGCACCGCTCTGGAGGTCGATGGCTCGGACCCAGAGCAGGTGGCGGCGGCCCTCATCCGGTTGGCCGGCGACGACGACCTTCGCTCCACCCTGGCGACCCGGGGTCACCGCCGCTGGGTGGACCACTTCAGCCCGGAGGCGGTCGGTCCCCGCCTCGCCGAGCTCATCGACCGGGCGGCGGATGCGGGCCGGTCAGACGGTCGCCGGATTCCGTAGCGCCCGCAGTCCCCGCCGTAGCGCCCTCCACTCCCGGCGGCGCTGGCCCGCCCGGCCCGGCCAGGGGGCCCACAGCACCACCCGCAGGGCGGCGCCCACCACGGTGGCGACCCGGTGGCTCACCAGGGCCCGCCGTCCCTCGTGGATGCGGACGAACAGCTCGGCCGACCTCATGAAGTGCTCAAAAACGAGGTCGCTGGCGCCGCCGGCGCTCCCGCCCACCCGGTGGACGGCTTTGGCCTCGTCCACCAGCCTGACGGTCCACCCGGAGTCCCATGCCCGGCGGCACAGGTCGGTCTCCTCGCCGTAGAGCCAGTAGCGCCGGTCGAACCCGCCGAGCTGGTCCCACGCCACCCGTCGCACCATGAAGGCGGCGCCCACGATGCTCTCCACCGTGCCGTCGGGGTGCCTCTCGACGGGCCGCCAGTGTGAGATCCCGATGGCGTGCCGCCAGCTTCGGCGCGCCGATGGGAAGGGCCACCACGATCGCTGCTCGCCTCCTCCCGGGTAGGAGAGGCGGGCCCCGGCGATGGCGAGGCGAGGCTCGGCGTCGAATGCGGACCGCAGGGCCGCTACCGCGCCGGGGCCAAGGATCGCATCCGGGTTGACCAACAGCAGGAACGGCTCGGTCAGGCGGGCCGCCCCCAGGTTGGCGGCCGCCCCGAACCCGAGGTTCTGACCGGTCGGCACGCAGCTGACTCCGGCCGCCTCAGCCACCGACAGCGTCTCGTCGACCGAGCCGTTGTCCACAATCAGCACCGACGAGCAGGGCGGCAGGGAGCGCAGACAGCCGGCCAGGTCCTCGGCGGAGTTGAACGTGACTATCACCACGCCGACGTCGGCGCTGGCCCGGCTCACCCGAAGGCCTCGCGGAACACCGGTTCCCAGGTGCGGAGGGCGACGTCCGGCGCGAAGTTGTCGAGGTAGCGCTGCCGTCCCCGGTCCGCCAGCTTCCGTCGGGTTTCCGGGTCGCCCAACACCCGTTCCACGGCGGGGACGAGGTCGTCGAGCTGGCCCGGCGCGACGAGGACCCCAGCGTCGCCGACCACCTCGGTGACGGTGCCGAGCGCCGACGCCACGATCGGCACCCCTGCCCGCATGGCCTCGAGGTAGGTGACCCCGTACGTCTCGTAGACGGCCGGCATCAGGAGGAGATCGGAACCGGCGAGGAGATCAGCCGCCCGGGAGGGAGGCAGGGGCCCGTGCCACAGTGTGCCCGGCGGGGGCTGGGGTGGGGGCGGGGGCCCGACCACGTGAAGGGTGAACCCTCCGAGTCTGCGGTGGGCTTCGAGAGCGAGGCCGAGCCCCTTGAGCCGGGCTAGCCCGGCGATGAACACCGCTGCGGGCTCGTCGGCCTCGGACCTCGCTGCTGTCGGGGCCGCGCTCAGGCCGAAGGGCGGAACGACGGTGCGCACCCGTTCGGCGGGGATGCCGGCCATCTCGACCAGGTGGTCGGCACCATAGTGGGTCCAGCAGGCGATCAGGCTGGCCCGGCGGCCGATGTCGTGGTGCAGACGCACGTGCTCGTCCCTGACGCGCTCCCGCTCGGGGCCGGAGCGCCAGTTCCAGATCTCGGGGATCACGCCGTTGGTGCTCCACAGCCATGGCAGCCGGGCCGCCGAAACCGGCATACGGAGATGGCTCAGAACCCCGCGCACTCCGCCGGACGGTGCCACCACGTCGATGGCCTGGGCCAGGCGTCCCTGGCGCCGCCACCAAGGAGGAGGCCCCGGGTCGGACTGGTCGGGCGCCGGAATCGGGGGGACGTCGTAGTCGGGGGCCGCCGGGGCTTCGCCGGCCAGCGCCCGCCGGGCCCGCTGCAGCCGGGCGCCCACTGGGCGCGAGCTCCACCGCCTTCCCCGGTCGAGCGGCTCGACGTCAAATCCGGCCAATCCGTTGTCGAGGAAGGACGCGTAGAACGCCACGTCCCAGTCAACCGGTCCGCGGCGGGCGAGCTCTACGTCGCGGCGCGTCGCGTTCACGACGACCCTCGTCATTCTGTGAGTATCGCCTACCGTGGGGGAGTGTCGGGACCCGCTCCCACCGTCTCGGTGTGCATCCCAACCTTCAACCGCCCTGCCCAACTGGCCAAGGCGCTGGCGGCCGTCTTGGCCCAGGACCCTCCCGCGGGGGGCTTCGAAGTGGTGGTCGCCGACGACGGCTCGCCGGACGAGGACGCCGTGGCCGAAGTCGTGCGGAAGTGCTCGGCTAACACGGGCACGCCGGTTCGACTGGTCAGGCTGCGACCGAACCGCGGCCCAGCGGCAGCCCGCAACGCGGCCTGGCGGGCCGCGGCGGCGACGTGGATCGCCTTCACCGACGACGACTGCGCCCCCGAACCGGGCTGGCTGCGCGGCCTGCTCGCCGTGGCCGACGCCGAACGGGTCGCGGCGGTGCAGGGAAGGACCATCCCCGACCCGGAGCTCGCCCACCTGCTGGGGAGACCCTTCGTCCGCTCTCTGACCGTTGATAGCCCGTCGCGTTTCTACGCCACCTGCAACATGCTCTACCGCCGCCAGCTGCTCGACCGCCTCGGCGGTTTCGACGAATCGTTTCGGATGGCCCTGGGCGAGGACACCGACCTAGGCTGGCGGGCGGAAGCGGATGGGGAGCGAATCGCCTTCGCCCCCGAGGCGGTCGTCCGTCACGACGTCGTGGTCGGCACGTGGAGATCCGAGCTGCGGTCACGGCGCCGGTGGGGGGACGTGGTCCGGGTGGTGCGGATGCACCCGGGCGTCCGCGGCATCATCTGGCGGCCCTACCTGCACCGTCCCTCGCACGTGGTGCCGCTGATCCTGTTGGGGCTCTTGCCGACATTGCTGCTACGCCCGCTCCGGGGGGTGTGGCCGACCGCCGTCGCTGCGGTGGTGGCCCGCGACTTGCTCAGAGACGGCGCCGGGCGTCCCACCGATAGGGTGATGGCCCGCCTGGTGGACAGCTACGAGACCCTGGTGGTGCTCAGGGCGAACCTACGGGAGCGCACGCTGCTCCTGTGACCTCCATCCCGCCCGTCCCGGGCCCAGACATGGTCTCCTCCTCGAGCGCGGAGCTCGCCCCCCTCGTCGCCCGCGGGGCGGTTATCAACCTGGTGGCCACGGCGGTGCTGACCGCCTGCTCCATCGCCCAGGCGATCATCGTCCCCCGTTTGCTGGGCCCATCGACGATCGGCGTGTTCGGGGTGGCGATGGGCGGCGTCATGATCGGCGTGACCATCAAGACGATCGATCTGCCGACCAAGCTCGTCCAAGAGCGGGAGGTCGATCTGGCCACCGCCTACCGGGTGGCGTTCACCCTCGAGATCATCCTGGCCAGCATCTTCTTCCTGGTCATCCAGGGGGTGGCGCCCTTGCTGGCCTGGGCCTACCACCGCCCGATCCTGTGGCCGGTGACGTCCCTGCTGGGCCTGGCCGTGTTCTCCGCCGCGTTCACCGAACTCCCTGCTGCCGTCCCGTTCCGCCAGATGCGCTATCTGCGGCGCCGGCTGATCTCCTCCACGTCTCCCCTCGTGAGCTTCGGCGTGACGGTCGGCGCCGCCTTCGCCGGCCTGCAGATATGGAGCCTGGTGGCGGGCACCCTGGCCGGGGTGGCCGCCTCGGCTGTCGTGATGCTGGTTGCCGTCCCCGTCCGCCCCGGCCTGGCGTGGGAGCGGCCAGTGGTCCGGCGCTTCCTCGGATTTGGCTGGCCGATCTGGGCCGGTGGCATCGTGTCGGCCAGCGCCGGATGGTCGGGGGTGATGGTCGTGTCGGCCACCACCGGCATGTCGGGTGTCGGCTACTGGGACCTGGCCCAGGGTTGGGCGGCGCGGGCGTTGCAGGTCGACGGGATGATCTCCGACGCCGTTTTCCCCGCCCTGTGCCGGATGCAGGACGCCCTTCCGGCGCTGCGCTCCGCCTTCGTGCGCATGTGCCGTATCTCGGTGCTCTACGCCGCCCCGGTCGGCCTCGGCATCGTGCTGTTCAGCCGACCCGCCCTCGTCCTGGTGCTGGGCGCCCGGTGGGACCGGGCGACCGTCCTGGTGCGGGCCGAGGGGGCGGCAGCGGTGGTCAACGCCATCGGTTACAGCTGGGATGTCTTCCTGGCCGCCCGCGGGGTGACCCGCCCGCAGCTGACGGCCAGCGTGGTGGCGGCGGTGTGGATCGTCACGATCGTCATCCCGCTGCTGCTGGTCTGGGGGCTCAACGGGGCGGCGGCGTCGCTGGTGGTACTGGCGGCCGCCTTCTACGTGGTCCGCCAGCGGTACATGACCCGGCTGTTCGGGCCGCTCAACCTTGCGGCCCTAGTGTGGCGCGAGCTGGCGGGGGCCGGTGCCGCCGCTGTGGTGATGGAGCTGCTACGTCACGCCGGCTGGCGCAGCTCGACGTTGCCCGGCCTGGTCGCCCAGGGCTTCACCTATCTGGCCCTGGTCGGCGCCGCCTACGCCCTCACCAGCCGGCGCTTCGTGTTCGAGACCTGCGGGATGCTGCGGCGCCGCTGAGGTCACGACCCGATGGCGGCGTAGCGCCGGGCCAGCTCCACCGCCCCCGCCCTTTCGTTGAACCGTTCGATGACGACGGCCCGGCCGGCGCGGCCCATGCGGTGCCGTTCGGCGAGTGTCATGTCGAGGATGCGGGCCACGGCCTGCGACAAGGCATCGGGGTCGTCGCGGGGCACGAGGATGCCCGTCTCTGGTTCGACCATCTCGGGTATGCCGAAGTCGGCGCTGGCCACCACCGGCAGCTCCATGGCCATCGCCTCCTTGACGACCACTGGCATGCTGTCGCGGTCGCCCCAGCCGGCCAGGGTGGACGGGCACACGAGCACATCGGCCCGCTCCATCTCCTGGCGTATCTGCTCCGGCGGCAGCCAGCCGGGAAGCTCGACGGCGGCCTCAAGGCCCAGGCTCCGGATACGTTCTTCCAGCTCCGGTCGCTGGTCGCCCTCGCCGACGATGAGGCAGGTTGTGTTCCGGCCCTCGGCCCGTAGCCGTCCGAGCGCCTCGAGCAGCACCGGGAACCCCTTCTTGTCCACCAGCCGACCGATGGAAAGGACCCGGTCGTGGGTTCGTTCTGCCGGCGGGGACGACCGCCGGAACAACTGAGGATCGACCCCGGCGTACTTGACCATGAGCTTTCCCGGGTCGACGTCCGGGCACCGCTGGACGATCTGGTCGATGTTGTAACGGCAGACCGTCACCGTCAGCGCCGCGTGACGTATCTCGCGGCACAACATCCTGCAGTTGTAGATGTCGGTGGCGTGAATGGTCAGGCTGTAGGGGATGCCGCTCACCAGTGAGGCGAAGAAGGCCATCTCCCCAGCGGTGTCGGCAAAATGGGCGTGGAGGAGATCGAACCCCCGCCGGGTCGCCTCGGCCGCCAGCACCAACCCGTAAAACAGGTTGGCGAGGCACAGGCGGCTTTTCTGGCGCAGGGCGAGCAGAGTCGCCCTCAGCCCCGCGATCGGGTGACGCACCAGCACCCCTCCGGCCAATCGCAGCTGGTGCCGACGACCCATCTGGTCCAGCCACGTGGCCCGGCCGCGCATCGGCTCCGCCCGAGGATTCACGACTGGCTCGCCCGCGTCGCTGCGGGCCAGGATCGACACGATCAGGCCTGCCTCGGCCAAGGCGGCGATCTCCTCCACGATGAAGGTCTCCGACAGCTTCGGGAAGTAGCGCAGGATGTAGGCCACCCGTCGTGCCATGGCGCCGATCGTAAGCTGCCTAACCTTTGGTGATGGTCCTCCGGGTGCGCTTCGTGGTGCACACGGCTCAGCGTTCGGGGGCCCCGATGGGCGCCCTGCGCCTCGTCCGCTGGCTGGTGGACACCGGCCGGGCCCGGCCCTCGGTCGTGCTGCGTGAGGGTGGCCCACTCGCCTCGTCGTTCGCCTCATTGGCCCCCACCGCGGTGATCCACGACGTCGGCCGGGCACGGGTGCGGACCGCCGAACGGGGCCTCGCCTCCCTCGGCCTGAATCGCGGCGCCGCCTTCGTTACCCGCACCCGGGTCAGCCGGGCCGTCGCCCACCTGCCCCCGGCCGATGTGGTCTATCTGAACGGGGTGGGCGCCGCCTCGTCCGTCGCCAGCCTGCGCCCGGCGGGGCCGGTCGTCACCCACGTGCACGAGCTGGCTCTCGCCATGGACACCTGCTCCACCCCGGCCGAGCGGGCCCGACTGGTCGACGTCACCGATCGGTTCCTCGCCGTGTCCGAGGGGGTGGCGGCCGTGCTGCGGGACGACTGGGGGGTGGCAGCGGAGCGGATCGAGGTGGTTCCGGCGCCGATCGACCGGCCTCCCCCCACCGGCGGCGAGGCGGACCGCCGCTCGCAGCGGCGGAGCCTCGGCCTGCCGCCCGACCGGCCGCTGCTCCTGGCCAGCGGCATCCCCTACTGGTTGAAGGGTCCCGACCTGTTCGTCCAGGTGGCGGCCCGGGCCCTCCGGCTCGGCGCCGGCGCCACCTTCTGCTGGGTGGGAGGGCTCCCGTCGGATTGGACCCGGGACGTGCTGTCCCGCGACGCCCGGCTGGTCGGCTTCGAGGACCGCATCCGCTTCGTCGCCGAGGTGCCGGACCTGTCCCCCTGGCTGCAGGCGGCCACCATGGCCCTGGTCACCTCGCGCGAGGAGGCGTTTCCCCTCTTCGCGGTGGAGGCGGCGGCCCACGGGGTGCCGGTCCTCACCTTCGCGGTGGGCGGAACACCGGAGCTGGTCGAGCGGGGCTGCGGGGCGGTCGTTCCCTACCTCGACGTCGAGGCAATGGCCCGCAGAATCTGCGAGCTACTGGAGGATCCGGCCGCCGTCTCCCGCCTCGGGGCCCGGGGCCGACAGCTGGCCCCGGAGTTCACCGTCGAACAAGTCGGTCCCCGCGCCCTGGAGGCCCTGGAGCGGGCCACCGGATCGGCGCCCGATCACAGCACCCGTCGGTAGGCCTCCAACCACTGCGGTCCCACCACCGACCAGTCGAACGAGGCTGCCCGGCGCCGGCACGCCTCCGCCATGGTGTCGTCGGAGTTGGACCGGATGACGTCCACCAGCGCTCGGGCCAGGGCACCGGCGTCGCCCGCCGGGAACGTCCGCCCCACCTCCGCCGTCACCAGCTCGGGCAGGGCACCGTGGTCGGCCACCACCATGGGGGTGCCGGCGGCCAGGGCCTCGATGACGACCAGCCCGAAGGCCTCGTAGATGCTGGCCAAGCAACTCACCGACGCCGTCAGATATTCGATCTTCAGTTCTTCCTGGCCCATCTCTCCAAGGAACGACACCCGCTCGGCGACCTCGGTGGGGACACCGGCCAGCAGCTCGGCCCGCCGCCGTGAGTCGACCGGCCCGGCCAGGCGGAGGTGGGCGTCGGGGACCTGTTCGACGACCATCGGAAGCGCCTCGATCAGCAGGTCGACCCGCTTGCGATGGTCGCCGGGGGCAGCCGCACAGACGATCCGCCCGCCCACCGCCGCCCGTTCCCCCGAGAAGAAGCTGGCGTCGACGGCATAGGGGATCACCTCGGCGTCGATGGCGAAGGTGTCGCGCAGGTGCCGGCGCACGGCTTGGCTCGGGCAGGTCACGAGGCGCGCTCCGGTGCTCGCCCAGCTGAACAGCCAACGGTTGAGCGGCTTGCCCCGAAAGCTGGCGGGTAGCGGCATGCCGGCGTAGGTGACGAGGTAGGGGACCCGGGCCCCCCGGGCGGCGGCGGCGTCCTGGTACAGGAGGCTGTGGACCAGGTCGGGCCGGTCGCGGGCGAGCCTGGCGGCCATCGGCGGGGCGAAGGTGAGGTCCGGACCCAGCTCGCGCCACAACCGCCCCATGTCGGGGGCCCGGGTCGTGCGGATGGGGACTCCCTCGAGCTCGTAGGCGGCTGACCGGGGTCCCCCTGCCATCAGGCTGGCGTCCACCCCGTGCGAACGCAGCCAACCGACCAGGCCCATCGCCAAACGTTCGGATCCCCGGTTGACCGCCGGCGGGGCGAACGGATTGGTCACCACCACCCGGCAACCGGCCGGCAGGCCGCTCGGCGGCAGGGGGTTCCCCGAGCCGGGTGACCCGCGCCACGAAGCACGGTTCATCGGGGGCCGCCCCCAGTGGGAGAAGCGTGCAGGAAATACCGTTCCAGGGTCGAAATCCCTAACCGGGGCAGGTAGCAAATCCCTAACCGGGACAATCTGCCGTTCTGGGGCTCCAGAGGTGGAGGGCTGAGGTGAAAAGCCGCATTTGGAAGATTACGACCGGTCTGGCATTGGGGGCGTTGGTGGCCGTGGCGCCGGCCGTTACCCCGCAGGCCGGGGCCGTCTCCACCTACCAGTCGGCACCATTCGCCACCCAAGGGGTGATCCAGAGTGTCCAGATGGCCCCCACCGGGGGCGTGGCCAGCTTCGTGCTGGGGTCCCTGAGCAACACCAGCGGGAACATCGCTCCCGGCGAGGACTCCAACGGGAACATCACCGTCGACACCGATCCGAGCAGCGTCTACTACAGCTGCAACACCCAGACGAACACCTGCGCCAAGAGCACCGACACTGCCGTCATCGTCCAAGGTGACCTGGTGTACATCACCGGCCACTACTTCGCCGAGACGAGCCAATACCAGTTCGTCCTGAGCTACGCCTTCAACCCACCCGTGGCCCCGCCGGCGAGCTCCCCGACGTCCACGCCCCAGAACCCGCAGCCCTCGTCCCTGTCTGACTACACCGACAGCAGCCTCTTCTTCGTGACGGGCCAGACGACCTCTCCGGGCACGTACCTCCTGGAAGGGCAGCTGTGGAGCCAGGACTGGGGCTTCACCATGGGCAACTTCACCGACTACGGGTGCGGCACAGCCAGCACTTGCCGGGTCAAGCAGATCGCCCTGGCCCACGGGGCCACCTGGGACCCCACCACCTCCCAATGGGTCGGCGGGCACCTGCTCATCGATCAGGACCCGATCAACACGACGATGTGGCTGAGCTCCGACGGCGGCTGCACGTACGCCAAGACAACCGACCGGTACTCGACGGTCAACTGGGTGGGCAGCCAGCAGAGCCTCTACGTGAATGGTCACTACACCTGGGACGGGACGGACTGGCGCTTCCTGGCCACCAACATCTTCGCTCCCGCCCCGTCGACTAGCTGCCCGAGCTCCGGACCAAGTTACGGTCCCCTGAGCGCCGGGGGCGTCGTGGTGGAGAACCCCCCCAACCAGCCGGCGAGCGCCGCATCCTGCACGGCGGCCACCCCGTGTCCTATCACCTACACCGGCCAGATGGGGCCCAGTGGGCCGTTCAGCAACGGGCCCACCACCATGACCCTCAACTGGTCCTACGACCCAACCGCCACCAACTGCGGCGGCACCCAAGTGTCCAACGGTTGTTGGAGCTTCACCGGCAACTGGACCGTCGCCGCCCAGTCGCCGTCGACCACCGAGCTGGCCGGCACGCTGAGCGGCACATCCACCGCGGCCCAGGCGCCACCGAGCCCGCCGACCGGGGTCGCCGAGGCGACGGTGACGGTCACCTGCGGGCGGGGCGGATATGCCGGCTACTCCGGTAGCGGCACCTGGAATGCCGACACGACCACCGACACGTCCGGTAGCGCCCCGTACCCCGCGCCGTACAACCTCGACGGGACCTATCACTGGTCGATCGCCTGGACGCAGAGCGCCAGCTGCTAGTTGTCCGGGGGCGGGCGGGAGATGATCTCGCCCAATTCCCGGGCTGCCCGGTCCCACGAGTAGTAGCGCCGGGCCTCGGGCTGGCCCGCCGCGCACCGCTCGTACAGGGCGTCATCGGCCAGGGCTGAGCCGATGACCGAGGCGAGGACTTCCCTGTCCGAGCTGGGGCTGAGAACCCCCGCTCCCCCGAGGATCTCGGGGGCGGCCCCCCGGTCCAGGGCCACGCTGGGCAGCCCGTGGCAGAGAGCCTCGGCGAAGACCAGGCCGAACGCGTCGAACGGTGACGGCATAACCAGCAGGTCGTGGTTGGCCATCAGCCCCGACACCTGGGCGGGGGCGGTCGGCCCCAGATAGGTGACGCCTTCGGGGATGCCGTCCGGTAGTGCGGAGTCGGGTGGGCCGACGATGGTGAGGGTGACGCCCGGTTGGCTGAGCCTGAGCAACCTCAGCGCCCCGAGCACGTGGTCGCCTCCCTTGCCCCGCAAGGTCCGGCCCACGAACAGCAACCGGGTTCGCGGCGCCGAGCGGGGCTCGACCAGGTCGGGGGGGAGGGGCACGTTCACACCTGGAGGCACCACGTGCACCCGCGCAGGGTCGAGACCGGAGACGGAAACCAGGTGGTCGGCTACCCAGCGGCTCATGACGATGACCCCCGTCGCCGCCGCGAAGATCCGCCGCTGGCGGCGGCGGAGGCGCTCGAGGGTCGCCCGGGGCACCCCGGGATAGTTCGGCGCCGAGGCCAGGCCGTGTTCGTCGGTGAACTCGAGGAGCAGGTCCAGGCTCATGTCGTGGTACACGAAGTAAGGCAGCGAGCGCACCCCCGCCACGTCCATCATCTGCAGCACGGCATCCGCGCCGAGCCGCCGGGCCCGTCGCTCGATTTCGGTGCGGGCCCTGGTCTCGAGGCCGCCGGACAGATTCCACGCCGTGCGCCACCGCCCCGACCACCGCCGGGTGTAGGCGGCAGCGAAAAGCAGCCGCTCCCACTGGGCCAGGTCCACCCCGACGTCGACGACGTCAGCCCCTCGGCCCAATCCGTCCCTCATGCCCGCCGCTGTCCCCGACCAGGTGCGAGCCCGGTCCTGGGCCCACAGGCAAGCAAACCCGATCCTCATGCCCGGGACACCACGCTGCCAGACTGCCGAATATGAGCCTCCCCGGTACCGGCCGCGGGGATGCCGGTTCCGCTCCGGAGCTTCCCAGCCTGTCGGTGGTCATACCGGCATACGGCCGCTACGACCTGGTGGAGCAGGCGGTGAGCTCGGTGGACGTGGCAGCGGAGGTGATCGTCGTCGACGACTGCTCGCCCGGGGGGGTTCCCGACGGCGTCGAGAGCTGGTCGCCCGGCCTCCGTCTCATCCGGAACCCCGTGAACCTCGGTTTCGGTGCCACCGCCAACCGGGGTCTGGCCGCGGCCGGGGGCCAGGTTCGGGTGGTGCTGAACAGCGACGCCCGTCCTCGCCCCGGTGCCCTGTCGGCACTGTTGGAGGCGTTCAGGGGCGATCCGGCCGTCGGCATCGCCGGGCCCCGGCTGGTGTTCCCCGACGGCAGCCATCAGCTCTCGGCGGCTAGGGACCCGACGGCGGCCCGGGTACTGGCCGGCAGCTTCGCCCTCAACGACGCCGTCCGGGGGCTGTTCCCGGGTGTCCGCTTCCCGTGGGAGTTTGGCATGTCGCGCGTCGATCACGCTTCGTCCCACGACGTTGACTGGGTGATGGGTGCCTGCATCTGCATTAGGGACGTGGCGCTCGCCGACGTGGAAGGCTTCGACACTAACTACTACATGTACTTGGAGGAGGCGGACCTCTGCTACCGGGCCCGTCAGGGCGGATGGAAGATCCGCTACGTGGCCGAGGCGGTGGTTGAGCACGAGGGCCACGGCTCTGGCCGCGACCCGGCTGAGCACGCCCGCCGGCTCGTTAGCTCCGAGCGGCGCTATTTCGAGAAGACGTACGGGCCGGCCAGCCTACGGGGGTGGCGGCGCAGTCGCCTGCTCGGAAGCGTGCTGAAGATGGCGGCGTTTTCCGTGCCGGCGTTGCTGGACCGCCGCCTGCGCGACCGCTTCCGCTGGCACTGGGCGGCCGTACAGGTCATGCGGTCGGTGCCGTAGCCGCCGCCGTCACCCGGAGGTCGTCGGCGGCCGGTCGCAGCCAGACGGGGGATTCGTCGGGCCAGCCGTCCTGGATCCTCCAGGTGGCGATCACCCCCAGCAGGATGAAGAACAGACGAGGTGGGGCGTTGAACGTGTACACGTCGGCGACGGCGCTCATCAGCGCCCAGTTCACCACGGCGATGAGAAGGGCGGCCCGCAGGGCCCGCTGGCCGGGGTCGACCGCCCTGGTCCTCGAACGTCCGGCGCCGGTGGCGGCCACGACGAGGATGAGAATCAGCGAGAGCAGGCCGAGCAGGCCGCCTTCGCCGAGCTGGCCCAGGTAGGCGTCGTCGAGAATGGTGTTGGCCGGCGGCGGAAGCCGGTTGCTGAGCGCCAGCTCGTCGGACTCGAACGTCCGGGGTCCGTACCCGACCACCGGTCGACGGCCCACGGCCGCCAGGGTCGGGCCGATGTCGTGGAGGCGGTGCTCGAGACTGTTGTGCAGTTCGGTGCCCGGTCGGTTGTGGAAGGAACTGACCAGCTGGGTGCGGACGTTGGGCTGGATCACCGCCAGGGCGGTGACGCCCACCAGCATGAACACGATTTGCCACCCTGCCCGCCGCCAGTTCAGGGCGGCGGTCATGACCAACGACAGCAGGAGAAGCAGGTAGGTGGCCCGGGAAGCGGTGAACAGCATCCCGGCCATCATCACAAGGCCGGTAACCGACCATCCGAGCCTCGCCCGCCGGTCGCGGGCGTTGATGGCAAGTGCCAGGCCGATGGGGAGCATCAGCGCTTCGACCGTGCCGAAGATCAATGGCTGCTCGAACGTCGAATGAACGCGGAAGATGCCGGAGCGCACCAGGGTGCCGCTAGCGGTGAGCTGGTCGATGTACTGGTTCGTCGCAGCCGGCAGCACAGGGTGCAGGAACGTGAAGATGTTCCTGTGGGTGAAGAACTCCACCACCGCGAGAACGCCGGTGAACCCTCCGAGGCCCGCCATCCACTCCAGCAGTGACCGGATGCGGTCGGGCCGTCGCCCCAGCAATCCCACGGTGAGCCAGAACGGGAGGAGGTAGTCCAAGCCGTCGGTCAGCACCCGCCTTATGGCTCCGCTCACCTCGTAGTTGGTGAGGGCGGTGATGTTCACCACCGCGGCCACGACAGTGATGGCCAGCCACAGCAGCAAGGGCAGGTCGAGCGGGTTCGGCGAGCGGAACGTCGGGCGCGGATGCCGGCGTGACTGGATCACCCATCCGGCCAACGCGGCGAAGAACACCAGACGGCCGGCGGTGAGAGTTGTGCCCCCGACATGGTACGAGAACGGCACCGGCACCAGGAACGTGGTAAGGACCACGAGGAGCAGCCCGGCCCACGGGCTACAGAGGCAGATGCCGACGGCCGCCAACCCGACCAGCACGGCCACCGGCAGGGACGGAGCGATGACCGCCAGCAGGGCGGCCACCATGGCCAGCAGTCCCACGGCGGCGGCGGTGCGAGCTTTCACCGGCTGTTCAGGGTCAGGCGCGGTCCACCGCGAAGGCGACCATGGCGGCCAGGCCGAATCCGAGGATGCCCGCCACGGTGAGGTTGCGGGTGGCGTGGCGCGAGTCGCGCACTGTCACTGGCGCCTGAAGCGTGCTCAGAACGATTTGTTCGTCAGCGGGGGCACCGGCGCCGCCGAAGGTGGCGAGCTGTCCCTGCAGGTTGGCGATAATCCCCTGGGCCACGGCTTGGGCGTCGGCACCGCTGCTGAGCTGGACGGCGATCTGAAGGTCGAGGGTGGCGGGGGGTACGGTGACAGTGACGTGGGTTCTCAGATCCTTCAGGGCCATACGGACGCCGGTCTGGTCCTCGACCTGCTGGAGCACCTGATCACTCGTGGCCAGGCTGGCGAAGGTCGGCATCATCCCGTTGAGCTTGTTCACCGTCTGCTGGCCGAAGCCGGGGTCGATCAGGAATCGAGGCTGGTTGACGGTGACCACCGCGGTCGATGTCGATGTGACGGCGGCGGTGGCAGTGAGAGCAGCCGCCACACCCAGGCCGAGGACGGTACCGATGAAGAGCAGCACCCACCACCGGCGCACCACTCCCCGGACGCGCTCCCAACCGATCCCGAGCTCTAGGGGGAGCAGGCTCACTGATCGGCGCGCAGATACGAGTGGTGGTGCACCGGCAGTGATGGTACGGCATCGTCCCCCGCCGCACGTGGAACGTCCGCATTCGACCGATACGACCTAGCCGCCTCGCGTCGTCGGTCGCCAGGGCGACCACGAGGCAGAATGGCCTGTGCGGATCCTTCTTACCAGCCCCTTCGCCCATCCGTACGTGCGGCGGGGCGTCGAGCGCTACGTCGGGGAGCTGGCCGACTGGCTCGCCGGGCAGGGCCATGAGGTGGTGCTGCTCACCACGGCGCCGGACCGCTCGAGAAGCGAGTCACGCCCGAGCGGGGCCCTCACCGTGTTCGTCCGTTCCGGGGCGAGCGTCGGACGCGGGCGGCTCCGGGTCGACGAGCTGATCCGCACGACCGCGCCCATTCTGCGCGGACTGTTGCGACTGGGGTCATTCGACCGGGTCGAGGCCCATCACTATCCCGACGCCACCGCCCTGCGGTCGACGGCCTTGCCCCGGCGCGGCGGTTACGACTTCTGGCTTCCCGGGGTGCCGAGGCGCACCTCTTTCCTGGGGCGGCCGCTTCACCGGGCCGAGTTCGGTTGGGCCGTGGGAGGAGCGCGCCGACTGCTCGCTCTCAGCGAGCATGCCGCCGCCGCCCTGCACGCCGAGTTCGGACACCAGGCTGTCGTCCTGCCGCCCGGTGTCGACACCTCGCGCTACGACGGCCCCCGCCCGTCCGACCCGGACCAGCAGCTCATCTTCTGCCCGGCGGCGCCTGACGACCCCCGCAAGAGGGTCGAAGTCCTGGTCCGCGCTCTGCCGCTGGTCAAGAAGCGGCGCCCCCACGCCACCCTGCTGCTCGCTCCTCCCACCGAGGCGTCCGTGGTCGGGCTCCTCGCCAGCCTGGACGACGACCTCCGTGCCTACATCAAGGTGAGGGTCCCCGACAGCTCGGAGGAGCTGGCCGCCCTCTACCGACGCGCTCAAGTGACCGTACTGCCCTCGCTGGACGAGGCCTTCGGTCTCGTCCTTGTCGAGTCCCTGGCGGCCGGCACACCGGTGGTGGGCACAAACAGCGGCGGCATACCAGAGATCATCTCCGACCCGGCCATCGGACGCCTGGCCGCCGCCGACGACCCCGAAGACCTGGCCGACGCCATCACCGCCTGTCTCGACCTGGGCTCCGACACCGACCTGTCCGAGCGGTGCCGCCGCTTCGCCCGGCGATGGGACTGGGACCAGGTGGGCCCGCGCTGGTTGGAACTGGATCAGCCCTGACCTAGGGCATTTGCCGGGATCCTCCGATTCGCACAGTTTCTCAGGAGAGGGTCGGGGCAGCCGATGCGTTGGTCCATGGGGATCAACTACATCTTCGGGCGCGGGCAATCGTTCAAGCGGCGCCGGACCGCCGGCAGGCTCATTGCCTCGGGCACACTCGGCGCAGCGGGCCTACTAATGGCTCCTCTACTGCAGGATTCGGTGGCCGCGTCAACACCGACGGCCACCCAATCCCAGGTGGCGGGCCCGACCGAGCTGGTGACGGTGGCCGGAGCGGTGTGCACCGGTCCGTCCGCCACCTCCACCGCCCTGGCACCCATGGGAGTGCTATGGGACGGCAGCGGCGGGTTCTACGTGTCGGTCTACGACAAGGTCCACAGCGAGGTCTGCCACGTCGACGCCAGCGGCCATATATCGGTTGCCGCTGGGAATGGCACCCCCGGCTACCTGCCGACCGGCTGGGCCGACGGGGTGGCCGCCACCAGCTCCGAGATCTACAACCCAGTTGGGCTGTCCCTGTCGGGCGGGAATCTCTATATCGCCGACAGCTGGAACGGCCGGGTGAGGATGGTGGACTCCACCGGGGTGATCTCGTCCGTGGCCGCCGGGCTGTCCCGGCCCGTCGCGGTCGTGCCCGACGGCTCCGGTGGTTTCTACGTGGCTGATGAGCTGCGCAACCAGGTCCTGGACGTCTCCTCGTCCGGTTCGGTCGCCGTCACCGCCGGGACAGGCGTGGGCGGGTTCGGCGGAGACAACGGTCCGGCGTCGCAGGCCCTTCTGAACCGGCCCGAGGGTCTGGCCCTGGTCAACGGGACGCTGTACATCAGCGATTCGAACAACAACCGGATCCGGGCCGTTGACACTACGGGCACCATTCGCACCGTGGCCGGCACCGGGGCGGCCGGGTACTCCGGAGACCAGGGTCTGGCGACGGCCGCCACCCTTCACGCACCTCTCGGTCTGGCGGCGGACGCGTCCGGGGACCTGTTCATGGCCGACAGCGAGAATGCCGCCGTGCGCGAGGTTTCGTCGGCCGGTGTCATCTCGACCGTCGCCGGTACTGGCCAGAAGGGATACACCGGTGATGGTGGCCCCGCCACCGGAGCCGAGCTCTACTGGCCGACCGGGGTCAGCGTCGATCCGTCGGGGGACCTCCTCATTGCCGACGGTGGTAGCGCTCGGGTGCGCCAGGTCGTGAACGGGATCATCTCCACCGTCGCCGGTAACGGTTCCGTGGGGATGTCCGGGGATGGCGGTCCGGCGGTGAACGCTTCGCTGGCCGAGCCGGTCGGAGTGGCCGTCGGCTCAAGCGGCGTCGACGTGGTCGACTCCCAAAACGGGGTCATCCGGCACATCTCGACGACAGGCACGATCACCACGCTGGCCGGCCCGGCTGGCGGCTACACCTTCCCGATCGCCGACCTGTTCGACTCCAAGGGGAACCTCTACGTCGCCGACTGGGGCAACCGGATCTTCGAGGTCATGGCTGGTACCGGCCAGGTCCGCGTGGTGGCGGGCACGGGCACTGCGGGCTACACGGGCGACGGAGGCCCCGCCACCGGCGCCGAGCTGAACCAGCCCTCAGGGCTGGCGCTCGACAGCCACTCGAACCTCTACATCTCCGACTCCGGCAACAATGTGGTCCGGATGGTCAGCCCCACCGGCAAGATCAGCACCTACGCCGGGGACGGCTTCCCGACCAGCTCGACCAATCCCCTGGGAGACGGTCAGAAGGCCCGCGCTGCCAGCTTCCACTTTCCGTACGGGTTGCTGTGGACGTCCAACGGTCTGTACGTCTCGGACCGCGACAACCAGCGGATCCGCCTGGTGAGCTCGGGCGGGGTCGTGTCCACCGTGGCGGGCACCGGCGTGGTGGGCTGGACGCCCGATGGCACTTCGGTTACCAGCGCAGCATTCAACTACCCGGCCGGCCTGGCCCTGACCGCCGACGGGCGCCTGTTGGTCGCCGACGACGGCAACTGCGTCGTGAGGGTCATCGCCTACGGCCTGGTCTCTACCGATGCCGGGTGGGGGCCGGCCAAGGGTGTCACCCCGACCTGCGGGTACATCGGGGCGAACGGCGACGAAGTCCTCAACCATCCTCTGGCGCTGGCGACCGCATCGACCGGCACCGTCTACGTGGCCGACTCCCTCAACAATCGGGTCCGGTCCTTCACGCCCTGACCGGCGGGAGGGCTCGGTGCCTCAGGGCGACTATCGAGCGAATCTCCGGTCCGACCGCCTCGATTACCTCGTCCGGGGTCTCCTCCTTGCGGATCGTGAATCCATGGCGATGCAGGAGGTTGGTGAGGCTGGCCACATCGACTCCGGCGTGCAGGTCGATGAGGAGTACGAGCGGCGCGTCGCTACCGAGCAGGCGCGCCGCTCCGGCCAGAACGCTCAGCTCGGCCCCTTCGACGTCCACCTTGACCACGTCCGGCGGCCCCCACCCGGCCTCTTCGACGAGGTCGTCGAGCGGGCGGGTGCGGATCCGTCGGGTGCCGATGGGGCGGTAGAAGTCCTCTTGGTGGAGCCGGCTCTCCACGAGAGTGTGCAGGCCAAGGTGGGGGGACAGGATGAGGTCGGCCTCGCCGTCGGCTTCGGCGGCGGCCACGCTGAGGGTCCGAACCCGGTCGCCCATGCCGGAGCGGCGCACGTTCTCCTCCAGCCACCGGGCGTTGTCGGGGTCCGCCTCGACGGCGAGGACCCGGGCTCCGCGCCCCCCCTTCTTCGCCGCCCAGATGGTGAACTCACCCATGTTGGCGCCGACGTCGACCATGTATCCGCCGGGGGGCAGCAGCCAGCCGATGTTGCGGTACATGTCGCGCTCGTACCAGCGAAGCACGCGGGTAAGCACGCTCGGATCGCGGTGGGGGTTGAGCCTCAGCCACCCCGACCGGGTGGGGACCGGGACGAAGCGGTCGGGGAACAGCCGGTTCACACCGGTTCTCAGGAACCGGTAGCTGGCCAACCGGGCAAGCCGCCCTACTCGGTACTTCAGCCCCACGATCGGCTCCCCATCGACCGCAAGCATGCCAGGCCCGCCCCGGACCGACGCACCCGCGACAGGGTCCGGCCCGAGGGCCGCTCGCCTACACTCGTCCGGTGGGCGTTCTGACGGACGACGGATGACTCCCTGACGGTGGGCCCCGAGCAACAGGATCTGCTGTCGGGATCCGACTGGTACCACACCATCGAGCTTCCCGACGGCCGAGTGACACCGGGGTTCTTCGACCACCGAAGCGTGGTCGGCCGCTATCAGCTTCCCGATGACCTCTCCGGTGTGCGGGCCCTCGATGTCGGGTGCGCCGACGGCTTCTTCTCGTTCGAGCTCGAAAGGCGTGGCGCCGAGGTGGTAGCGATCGACGCCCCCGACCGAAACTCGCTCGATTTCCCGGCCCCCCTGAGGAGGGAGTCGGGTCGCGAGACGCTGAGAGCGCTGGTTGACAACTTCGAGGTCGTCCGGACAGCCCTGGGGTCCAAGGTTGACCGTCGGCTGATGACTGTCTACGAGATCAAGCCGGAGGACCTCGGCTTATTTGACCTGGTCTTCGTGGGCTCGATCTTGATCCACCTGCGTGACCCCGCTGCTGCCCTCATGAAGCTGGCGGCGGTGTGCCGGGGCCAGATCCAAGTTGTCGAGGAGGTCGACCGCCGGCTCGACCGCTCCCGTCGGCCGTTGGCCAGGCTCCAGGCACTGTCTCCTCATCTGACCTGGTGGATCCCCAACCAGGCCGGGTGGTCCGACCTGTTGGTTGCCGCCGGGTTCGACCAGGTCGAGCGGCTAGGCCGGTTCGTCGTGCCCTATGGCCGGGGCCGTCGGGGAGGCATCCTGCATGCCGGGTTTCGGGCCCGGCCGGTCGTCCCTCCCGGCTAGGCCGATTGCAGCGACCAGGTCAGGCGAAGGCGGGGCCGAGAGCCGAGCCCGGCTCGAGCTCCAACTCGGCGGCGGCCGCCACCAACTCGTCGACGATCTCGACGCTCGGGGTGAATTCCAACAGGGGTCGGGCCGGCTGGCCAGCGCCGAGGACCCCCAAGCCGTTCACCCGCAGGAATCTCAGCATGCTGCGCAGGTGCCACCAAGTCAGCCTGGTGAGCAGGCGGTGGCGGGTCAGCTCCGACAGGCGGTGCGTGCCCGATGCCTCCGGCAGGTAATGGACCTGAAGGCCCCACTGGTGGAGGCGCCAACAGACATCGATGTCCTCGCAGTAGAGCCGGTAGCCCTCGTCCAATCCGCCCATATCCTGGTAGAGCTGGGCCCGGAACATCAACGCTGCGCCCAGGACCCAGTCGACGTCACACGCCCGCTGGGGATCCGAGACTCCGGCCAGATGTTCGGTCTCGATCCGTGTCAACGACGTGACCTGACGCAAGGGTGTGCGGCGGACGAGAGTCGCGGCGAGGGTCGGGAAACGGCGGGCTGACGGCTGCGGCGAGCCGTCAGGGTAGGTCAGAGACGGTGCCACGGCGCCGGCGGAGGGGTGGCGCTCGAGGTGCGAAGCCAGGGTGGCGAGAGAGCCAGGTGCCAGCGTGGCATCGGGGTTGAGCAGCATGAGGTACCGGCCCCGAGCGAAGTAACTTCCGAGGTTGCAGTTGGTGGCGAACCCGTGGCGAACCACTTTCCTCACGAGGCGTACCCACGGGAACTCCGCAGCCACCAGATCGGCGGTGCCGTCGGTCGAAGCGTTGTCGACCACGATCACCTCGGCTAGGTCATCGGCGACGTCGGCCTCCAGGGAACGGAGACAGTCGGCGATGTCCCGGGCGGAGTCGTGAGCCACGACAACGACCGAGACGTGCGGGGCCACCAATTGGTGGGGGACAGCGACCGTTCCGATCTCCTCCGGATAACGCAGGTCGAGGTCCGCTGGAACGCGGTCACCTCCGCACACGATCCATGCCGTGCGAAGGAGCAGGCGAAGGTCGGACAGGTAGGTCCAGGTCCGGAAGTAGTGCCGGTCGATCCGGGCTCCAGCTTCCGGCGTCAGCCACGACCGCCCCGTGACCTGCCAGAGCCCCGTCATGCCTGGCTGGAACGGCAGGCGCCAGGAAAACAGGTCCGGCCGTGACCAGAACTCGCGGGGCAGGATCGGGCGAGGGCCGACGAGGCTCATCTCACCCTTCAAGACATTGATCAGCTGGGGCAGCTCGTCGATGTAGAACCGGCGCAGCACTGCCCCGACGCGGGTCACCCGGGGATCGCGGCGCATCTTGAAGTAGGGCGGAGCGGCCTCGTTGAGATCCTCCAGCTCGGCCAGCCGGTCCTCGGCGTCCACGACCATGGACCGGAACTTCCACATCTCGAACTGACGGCCGTGGCGGCCGACCCGCCGCTGGCGGAAGAAGACCGGCCCTCTGCTCTCCAGGCGGATCGCCACGGCGACCAGGAGGAACACAGGGAGCAGGAGGACCAGGCACACCAGGGCCGCCAGACGGTCCGTCACGAGCTTGGCCCACCAGCCCGGGCCCGAGGGAGGGGTCGGCTCCTCCGGCTCGGAGAAGGGGGTCGAGGGCCGGCCGAGGATGGGGTAGCCGGCCAGCAGCGCTGCGTCATAGCGTGGGACCGGGCCGCCGGCGACGGTCTTCGACTCGGAAAGAAGTTCGGCGCTCGACCGCACCGGGTTGCCCCCCCTGCACGTAGGAATCGGCTACCCGGCTAGTTCGCCAGCGAGGCGGACCTTTCCTGCTAGAGACCGTTAACCTGGACTGGCTCCGACAAATGCCCTATAGAAAGATCTAACCCACCGCCCTTCAGCCCTGGTCAGGCGCTATAGCCTCCGTCCACCGAGAGCTTCTGCCCGGTAACGAAGCCGGCGGCGTCGGAGGCGAGGAAGCAGACCGCCTCGGCCACGTCCAGGGCGGTACCGAACCGCCGGAGCGGGGTGTTCGCCCTGGCCACCTCTAGGGCCCGCTCGTCGAGATCGCCGTTGGCGATCAGGCGGGCAGCCATGCCCTCGCTGAGCATGCCGGGGCCCACGCAATTGGCCCGGACGCCGAACCGGCCTTCCTCGGCGGCGATTCCCCGGACTAGGGCTTCGATCGCCGCTTTCGGCGCGACCGACAGACCGTCTCGTACCGCGAAACGGCCGGTGGCTGCAGTGGTCACCGCCACGATCGCACCACGGCTCCGCCGGAGGTGCGCCAAGGCCGGCTGCACGACGTTGAAGAAGCCGCCCGCGTCCTCGTCGACCTGGCGCCGCAACACATCCGGGCTCACCCGACTGAGGTGGGTCATCGGCACATGAGGTCCTGACGCGTAGACCACGGTGTGAATACCGCCGGCCCAGGCGGCGGCCTCGTCCACCAACCTCGCCGCCGCTTCAGCATCATCGAGTTCCAGTCGCCAAGCACGGGTGCGAGCGCTGGCATCCTCGGCTTCGATCGATCGTGCCAGCTGCTCGTTGCTGCGAAAGGTGAAGGCCACGACGCTGCCCCGTTGCCGCAACAACCGGACCGTGGCGGCGCCGATGCCGCCGGTTCCGCCCAGGACTACCGCCGCGCCAGCCCGGGACGAGAACTGGGTGGGATCCGGCATGCTCCGAGAAGGTAGGACACCCCGTCGCCGACTGCTCGCCGGGTGCGTCGTTTCCTAAGGGGACACAGGGGGCACGAGAGCGAGGGTGGACGGCGAAATTCAGGCGACGCGGCCCGCCTTCCCGTTCGAAGTTCCCCGGCCTCTCATGGTCCAGCGATGGGAGCAGTTGAGCTTCGTTCACTCGTCGTACCCGGCCGAAGCGGTGCGGAGCCTCGTCCCCAACGACCTCGAGCTGGAGGAGGTCGATGGCAGGGCGTGGGTGGGACTCGTCCTGTTCTTCATGCGCGTTGGGCTCCCGCGAGGGACATTCGTCCCCTGGGCCTCGAACTTCTGCGAGACCAGCCTGGCGACGAGCGGCGTCGCATCGAGTACAGGCTGGCTCGGCGGCTCCCCCAGCGGAGGGTACGCGACCGGGTGGTGGTCCAGTGGGGCCCGGGTGTCGGGAGACAGGGGAGCTCGAGCGCTTCTTGATCGCCCGATGGCGCCTGTTCAGCGTGTCGTGGGATTCCGGAGGACGGCTCCCGTCTGCCACCGTGGGACCTCCACCAGGCCGAGGCGGCCGAGGTAGAAGGCAATCTGCTGGCCGCCGGCGGACTTCCCCCTCCCCCCGAGGAGCGGTCACCCACTACCCGCCTCGAGTGGAGGCGCGGGTAGGCAGACCGGAGCGCTGGTAGATCCTGCGCACGGGCGGGTACGAGAGGGTCCGTGCCTGCACCCCGACGACGTGAGATGTCGGTCGTCGCCGCCATGTTGGCCGCTATCGCCATCATCGGTTTGATGCTCTCCGCCCGGAACGGTCGGACGCCTGCTCCCGCCAGGTCTCGAACCACGTCGCCCAGCACTACGACGACGAAACCCGACTCGCGCCCCTATCCGGTCCAGACCGGCTCGGCGACGTTCACCGACACCTCCCGCCAGGCGCGGGTGGGAGGGACCGACGTCCCCCGCTCCCTGGTGGTCGACCTCTGGTACCCGGGGGGTGTCTCCGCCGGTAGGTTCCCCTTGGTCGTCTTCGCGCCCGGCTACCTCCAATGCCCCGAGCAGTACGGTCCGCTGCTGCAGGCCTGGGCTGCGGCCGGATTCGTGGTGGCGGGCATCCGTTTCCCGGCCACCAACTGCAGCTCCGCCCGGGGTGATGAGGCGGACATCGTCAACCAGCCCGCCGACGTCGCGACGGTCATCTCAGGGCTGACGGCGGGGTCGGGCTCGGCGCCGGGGATAGCCGAGATCGACCGGACCAGGATCGCAGTCGCCGGTCACTCGGATGGCGGGGATGTGGCCGCGGTCGTTGTCGGCGCCACGTGCTGTCGTGACCAGCGGGTGTCGGCGGGTCTGGTGATGGCAGGAGCCGAGCTGTCGTCCTTCGGCGGCGCCTACTTTTCCGGCCCCACACCGCCCCTGCTGGTCGTGCAAGGAACGGCCGACACCGTCAACCCGGCATCAGCGGCTCAGGCCCTCTACGCCGGCGACACATCGGGCCAGCGCTGGTTCCTGTCTCTCATCGGTGCCGGTCACCTCCCGCCCTATCAGGGATCGAGCAGCTACGAACAGGTCGTCGCCCGGGTGACCGTCGACTTCCTCCGCCTCGCCCTCGACAACGACTCCGCCGCCGGCGCACGGATGGCTTCGGACGGGAATGTGCCCGGCGTCGCAGCCGTCAGCTCCGGGTGACCTCCCCTGGCGGCCGAACACCGCTGACGACGGCTGCCTCTGAGACGACCGACCTGGCCTCCACCTGCCGGAACCCGGCCCTCTCGAGCATCTTGGTCCAGGCCTTGATCGACACTGGCCGCTCCTGGGTTCGGGTCAGGTAGCGGGCGGCGTTCTTGGCGATCCGCCACCAACCGCCCGGGCCCCGTCGGGCCAGGGCTGAGACCTTGGCGAAGATGATCTGACGGTCGCGGGCGTCCCCGCCGCGCCCGAACATCATGTCGCCGATCACCAGACGGCCTCCCGGCCGGAGCCACCTGGCCGCCTGCTCTACGACGGCGGCCTTGTCCTCGTCGCGCAGGTGGTGCAGGGCGTAGTTGGACACCACCGCGTCGGCTGACCCCGGCCGCAGATCGAGGTCCTCGATCGGCGCGGTGACCGGCTCGACCCCCTCCACCTCCGCCTCGGCGGCGTTCGACTCGAGCATTTCCGTCATGGCCGGGCTCACGTCCACCGCCACCACCGAAGCTCCCCGCTGGGCGAGTGGGATCGACAGCTGCCCCGACCCGCAGCCGAGGTCCACGATGGTGTCGCCCGGTGCCGGATCGGCGACGTCGATGACGGTCTCGATTACCTTGCCGAGCCCAGGTGTGCTGTCAGCCGTGTGCTCCCAGGCGGCAGCCCGCCGCGTCCAGAATCGTCGCTGGCGGGCGATGGTCAGGCCGCGACGGGCGGGCTCGGTCAGGGCGCGGGGCCGCAGCATGGGGCGGTTCTTCCCCGCTCTCACCCGGGCGACACCGCCCCGGGGGCCCAGAGCCCGAAGATCTCCTGGCCGGGCCGGAAGTAGGCTCCGGCCTCCGCCCGGGTCGGGCGGCGAGAGGAGTGCTGCGTTGGGAGTCGCCGGGCGCCGGGTGCTGGTCACGGGGGCAAGTGGGTTCATCGGCTCTCACGTGGTCCGTCGCCTGCTGGAGGACGGCGCCCAGGTCTTCGCCATGTCGTCGTCGGTCTCTTCCGTTCTTCCCGTCCGGCTCGCTGACGTCGTGTCGGAGGTGACCCTCGTCGAGGCCAACGTGGCGGACCGTTCGTCGATGGATCATGTCGCCCGCACCGTCCGTCCCGAGCTGGTCGCCCACCTCGCCGCCTTCACCCACGTCGGGAAGTCCTTCCAACGGGTCGACGAGAACGTGGCGAGCAACATCCAGGGGACCGTAAACCTCCTCCAAGCGCTGTCCGGTGACTACGAGCGCTTCGTCTACACCGGGACGAGCGAGATCTACGGTGACGTGCCTGCTCCGTTCCGCGAGGACGGCCCCGTCAATCCCGTCTCGCCCTACTCCGTATCGAAGTACGCGGCCGAGCGCTACTGCCTGATGTTCCACCAGGCGTACCAGTGGCCCATCGTGTGCCTCCGCCCGTTCAACGCCTACGGACCGTGGCAGACGCCGGACCGGGTTGTGCCCGAGATCATCCTGAAGGGGCTGCGTAAGGAGCGCCTCCTGATGACCGAAGGCCGCCAGACCCGAGAATTCAACTTCGTCGGCGACCTCGCTGCCGGGTTCGTTGCCGCCCTCACCGCCCCGGAGGCGGAAGGAGAGGTGATCAACCTGGGCTGCGGGTCTGACGTCTCGATGCGCACCGTCGCCCAGAAGATTCTCGAGCTGATGGGCGACCCCGTCGAGCCGGAGTTCGGCGCTCTACCGTCGCGTCCCACCGAGATCCGCGAGATGCGCTGCGATCCCTCCAAGGCGGCCCGCATCCTCGGCTACCGGCCCCGGCACGAGCTGGACGACGGCCTCGCCCTCACCATTGAGTGGTACCGCGAGGAGCTCGGCCGAGGGGGCCGGTTCCTGGCCTGACCGGACCCGTCCGGTGGCGACCGTCCTGCACTACCTGCAGACCTGGCTCCCCCTGTCGGAGCAATTCGTGCACGCCGCCGTCGCCCGCAGCCGCCACCAGGGGGTGGTCGTCGCCCGTATGCCACTCGAGAATCGGGCCGCGTTCCCGTACCGGCCGGTGTACAGCCTCGGGCGGCTCTTTCCCGGCCACCGGGCGCCGTCGGTGGCCGAGAGGCGGGCTTTGACGGCCGCCCTGATGCTCGTGGCCGCCCGCTATCGGCCCCGGTTGGTCCACCATCACCACGGTTACCGCCTTCGTGACATCGATGGTCTCGTGCGTCGGATGCGCTTGCCTCTCGTGGTCTCGTTGCACGGCCATGACGTGCTGGCGTTCGCCCGCCAGTGGCCCGACTACTTCGCCGGAGCTTTCGACGCTGCCTCGGCCGTAGTCGTGCCGTCGCGCTTCCTCGCCGGCCAGGTGATCGACCGTCTCGGTGTCTCTGCCGACGTCGTCCGGGTCATCCCGTCCGGAGTGGACACCGAGTTCTTCTCGCCGACGCCACTACCCGACGGGCCGCCCGAGGCTCTCTTCGTGGGTCGGTTCGTCGAGCGCAAGGGTGTCGACGTGCTGCTGGAGGCGTGGCGACAGGTGACCTCCCGTCTCCCCGATGCCCGCTTGCGTCTGCTCGGTTTCGGACCGCTCCAGGCCTGGCTGGTAGCTCAGGCCGATCCCTCGGTCGTGGTGGAGCCCACCGATTCGGACCGTCGGGCCGGGCAACTCCGCGAAGCCCTCCGTCGCTGCCGTGTGGTGGTGACACCCAGCCGGACGACACCGGACGGTGATGCCGAGACGCTCCTGCTCGTCAACCTCGAGGCTCAGGCGTGCGGACGCCCGGTGGTTTCGACTCTTCACGGGGGAATACCCGAGTACGTGGAGGACGGGGTTACGGGTGTCCTGGTGCCGGAGGCCGACGCAGCTTGCCTCGCCGATGCGCTCGTCGCCGTCCTTTCCGACGACGGGTTGGCTCGACGGCTAGCCGAGGCGGGCCCAGGGCGCGCTGCCCAGTTCGATGTTGCCTGGTCCACGACCCGTCTCGACGGTCTCTACGACGGGCTCATGGCCGGTAGCCCGCTGGGCGCCGGCGGGCCGCTCCCGTGACCACGAAGGCGCCGGCCGTGTCGGTCATCGTGCCGGTCCTGAACGAGGAGCAGCGGATCGCCGGTCTGTTGGACTCGCTCGGCCGACAGACTGAGGGTGACTTCGAGGTGCTGGTCGTCGACAACGGGTCTGCCGATGGGACCGTGCCGGCGGCGGCCGCCCACCCCCTGGGCGCCCGTGTCCTGTCAGAGCCGGCGCCCGGACCGTACGCCGCTCGCAACGCAGGCATCGTGTCCGCCCGGGCAGAAGTGCTTGCGTTCACCGACGCCGACTGCCGTCCCGAGCCGGGTTGGCTGGAGGCCGGGCTGCTCGCCCTCGATGCCGGTGCCGATCTGGTGGCCGGCGCGATCCTCCAGACGGCGGGGGACCCGGAAACGGTCTGGGAGCGTTACGACCGGGCGATGTACCTGCGCCAGCAGGACTACGTGGCCGAGGGGTTCGGCGCCACCGCGAACCTGTTCTCTCGGGCCGAGGTATTCCGGGTCACCGGGCCCTTCGTAGCCGAGCTGACGGCCAGCGGCGACGTTGAGTTCGGACGCCGGGCCCTGTCGGCCGACTTTCGCCTCGTTTACCAACCTACGGCCGTCGTTCGACATCGAGCTAGATGCGGGCCTGGTGAGATTTGGGCTCTCCACCGCAAGCTGGGCACCGGCTTCGCCCAGCTCGCCCGCCGCGGGTTGCGGCCGCCGGCGTGGCGCGATCCTGCCCTGCGCCAGCCGATCGGGATGGTCGTCGACGCCGTCGCTGCCGACGGGCCGCCGTTGCGCCGCCGCCAGCTTCTGGCTGTGCACACGGTGGCCATGGCCGGACGGTGGGCCGGGGCGGTGCTTCCGGGGTGACCCCGGCGGCGTGCGTGGTGGTGGCGACCAGGGGCCGGTCGGAGCGGCTGGCCCGGCTGATCGGCGCCCTCGAGGCCCAACGGGCCCCTTGGCCGTTCGAGGTGGTAGTCGTCGACGACGCCTCCCCGGACGGGACCTGGGAGCAGCTCCAGCGGCTGGCCGAGGCGTCCTCCGTGCCGGTCCGGGCTGTGCGCCGGGCGGTGCACGGAGGAGCCGCCGCCGCCCGCAACGTGGGATGGAGGGCGGCCTCGGCGCCAATCGTGGCCTTCACGGATGACGACTGCGCCCCGCAGCCCGATTGGCTCACCCGGCTCGTCGAGCGCTGCCAGGCGGGGGCGGACCTCGTGCAGGGCCGCACGGAAGCTGACCCCGCCCAGCTCGGCGCCATGGGTCCCTTCGGGCGAACGGTCGAATGCCGCGAGGAGGGCCTCTACCCGACCTGCAACGTCGCCTACCGGCGCCAGCTGCTGGAGGAGCTGGGCGGCTTCGACGAGTCTTTCCGTCGGTCCTGCGAGGACACCGACCTGGCTTGGCGGGCCCGCGAGGCGGGCGCCCGAGCCGCCTACGCCTCCGATGCCGTCGTGTTCCACGACGTCCACCCGTCGAGCTACGTCTCCTACCTGCGCGAGAAACTGCGGTGGGTGGACGAGCCCCGCTTGGTCCGCCGTCATCCGGGACTCCGACAAGGCCAGCTCCATCAGCGCTACGTCTGGAGGGCTTCTCACCCCCGGGCGGTGGTGGCTGGCGCCGGCCTGCTCCTGGCCGGATCGGCCGTATCCAAGCCGATCTGTCGCCGGGCCCGAGTGGCGGTGGGGCTCGCCTTGACCGCGCCGTACCTGCGCTTCCGCACCTATCACGATCCGCTGCGTTGCGGCCCCCGCCGCCGCTGGCTGTTGATGGGCCCGGCGCTGTTCGCGGACCTGTTCGAAGTGGCGATCACCGTCGCCGGGGCGGTCCGCCACCGCACCCCACTGCTGTGACCTCAACCCTGGACGGCGAGGGTCCTCCGCTGCGCATCTGCCTCGCCCACCCGTACACCTGGCCGGCGGTGCGCCGGGGCGGTGAGCGCTATCTGGACGACCTGAGCTGGTGGCTGCGCGGGCGGGGCCACCACGTGGAGGTGATCACGGGGAGCGGAGGCACGGTCGGTGACCCGGGCGTCGGGGTGCGCTGCGCCCCGCGGCTGGCCCTGATCGACCGCTGGGGGGAACGGGCAGGGCTGGCCCCGGACGACACCTTCGGGTTGCGGGCACTGCCGTTGCTCGTCCGCCGCTACGACGTGGTCCACGCCCTCGTGCCGGCGGCGGCCCTGGCGGCCCGGGCCGCCGGGCAGCGAACGGTCTACACGGTGCTCGGGCACCCGACCGCTCGGGCGCTCGGCGACCTGCCCACCCACCGCCGAATGCTCAAAGCGGCGGCCCGGGCGGCCACCGTCACCGTCGGGCTCAGCGCCGCCTCCGCCACCGCAGTGAGCGAGGTCCTGGGCACCACGGCCGAGGTGTTGTCGCCGGGCGTTCGCCTGGAGCGGTTCCCCGCCTCGCTCGGGGCCCGGGCCGGGCCACCGTTCGTCGTGTTCCCCTCCCTGGCGTCGGACCGACGCAAGCGTCTCGACGTCCTCATGAAGGCCTTCGCCTCGCTGCTCCGGCGACGACCCGACGCCCGCCTGGCTCTGGTCGGTCCCGGGGATCCGAACTGGGCACTCGAACATCTCGCCGGTGGCGATCGGCGGGCGGTGGAGTCCTCGCTCGAGCGGCCGGGGGAGGCGCGGGACCTTGCCGCTTGGTACCGGCGGGCGTCTGTCACCGCTCTCCCCTCTGTCGAGGAGGCTTTCGGCCTGGTTCTCCTCGAGTCGCTGGCGTCAGGCACGCCGGTGGTGTGCACCGACGACGCGGGCATGCCCGAGATCGTGACGGACCCGGCGGTTGGGCGGGCGGTGCCGCCCGACAACCCTGATGCTCTCGCCGCCGCCCTGGCGGCGGCGATCGACCTGGCCGCCCAGCCGGGCACGCCGGCCGCCTGCGCCTCCCACGCCCGGCAGTGGGGGTGGCAGGAGTCCGCCGGGCCCGCCCACGAACGGCTGTACCGGCGAGTGGCGGCGGGGCGGCCCCGCAGAAGCCGATGATCAGGGGGGCATGGTGAGCACGGGACACTCAGGCGCGGGATCATCCGAGGCCGCCCGGCTCCTCCGAGGGGGCAAGACGATCTGGTGGTGGGCCGTCGCCGGCGCACTCGCCATCGCCCTCGCCTTGCGGGTCGGCCTGGTTCTCGCCACCCCCCACCTGCCGCTGGTCAATGACCCGGCCGACTACCAGCGGCTCGCCGTGTCGATAGCCCACGGTCACGGCTACGGGCGCAGCGCCGTCGCCCCCGCCGGCGGTCCCAGCGCCTTTCGGCCCCCCCTTTACCCCTACCTGCTGGGGTGGTTCTACTGGCTGGTCGGAGTCCACCGGGGTGCGGCCCGGATCGTCCAGGCGGTGATTGGAACTGGCACCGTGGCCCTAGTCGGGGCGCTGGCCCACCGCTTCTGGGGCCGGGCCGCCGCCCTCGCCGCCCTGGCCATCGCCGCTCTATACCCCCCGCTGTGGTTGGCCGGCGGCCAGATGCTGTCCGAGTCGGTGGCGCTGCCCTTGGAGCTGGGGGCGGTGCTCGCCGCCCTCGCATCGGGGAGGTCCGCCCGGCGCTGGGCCTGGCTCCTGGCGGCGGGGGTGATGACCGGGATGGGCATCCTCGACCGTCCGGACAGCGCCGTGCTGCTGGCGCCGGTCGTCCTGCTGGCCCGCCCGCTCCTGCCCTTCTCGTGGCGGCGCTGGGCCGCCGGCTCCGCCCTGGTCGTGGTGGCCGCCGGGCTGGTCCTCGTCCCGTGGCTCGTACGCGACGCCCGGGTGATGGGCCATTTCGTGCCCCTCACCACCCAGGCGGGCCTGGTCGCCAGCGGCACCTATAACGACACGGCGGCCCACGACCGCCTCCACCCGGCGGCATGGCGGCCGACCAACTTCGTGCCGGAGTACGTCCCCCTCATCCGGGGGGACGAGTACCACCTGGAGCGAGCGCTGCGCACCGCCGCGGTGGACTACGCCCGGGCCCACCCCGGCTACGTCGCCCGCGTCGTCTACTGGAATCTGCGCCGGCTCTTCGAGACGACCGGCCCGTCCCAGACCCGGGCGTCATGGCAGGCCAACGGCTACTCCCCGGGTTGGGCCGACCTGGCGTTCACCGGCTTCTGGGTGGTCGCCGCCCTGGCGGTCATCGGTGCCGCCACCGGCGCCGGACGGGCTCCACCGGCGGTGTGGCTGGTGCCGGTCCTCCTCGTCGTGGTCACCGTCCCGCTCCTGGGCGAGAGCCGCCTCCGCCTCGGCATCGACCCGTTCCTGGCCCTGCTCGCCGGGCCCGGGCTGCTCGCCGTGGCGGCTGCTGGCCGGGCCGCCCTCGTCCGCTGGGCGGGTCCTCACGCCAGCACGGTCCCATCTGGACCGGCTGGGGGGGCCGGCCCGCCTTAAGTCAGACCGCTTCGTCGGGGCCGGCGTGATCCGCCACTCGGAAGCGCGCCCCCAGGTCGGCTGCGCCGTTGACGGTGTGGCGCCCGGCGACGTAGATCATCCGCGGCCGGGGCGTCCGGGCCAGCGACACCGGCCGGTCGGCCCGGCGCAGGCCGACGCCGACCGTGTAGGACCCGGTGGGCACCGACAGCCGAAAACCAGCCTCGAAGACCGCACGCTGACCAGTGGAGAAGGTGCCCGTGCCCTCCCAATTGGTGGAGTCGCTGTACACCGGCACCCCCTCCTCGGAGACAAGCGATATGCCGAACACGACCCCGTTCACCGGCTCTAGGAAGCGCACGCTAAGGCGGATCCGCACCTCCTCCCCGCTCGAGAAGGTCGAAGAGTCCGAACCGTCGGCGCCCAGCAGCAGGAACTCCTCGACCTCGGCGGCCCGCTCCTCGTCGATCGTCGCCGCCTCGTCGGGCTGGGGTCCGAGCAGGTCGTGGTACAGGGCCAGGGCTTCCTCGGCGGCCCCGTCGAAACGGACGGCGCCGTCGTGCACCACCATGACCCGCGGGCACAGCAGCCGCACGGCGTTGAGGTTGTGGCTCACCACCACAATCGTGGTGCCCCGGTCGCGGATCTGCTGCATGCGGTCGTAGCACTTGAGCTGAAAGGCGATGTCGCCCACCGCTAACACCTCGTCGACCAGGAGCACGTCCGGCTCGGCCAGCACGGCCACGGCGAAGCCCAACCGGACGAACATCCCCGAGGAATAGAACTTCACCGGTGTGTCTATGAAGGCCGGAATCTCAGCGAAGTCGACGACCTCGTCGAAGCGCCGGTCGACCTCCTGGCGCGACAGGCCGAGGATCGTGCCGTTGACGTAGACGTTCTCGCGGCCGGTCAGCTCCGGATGAAAACCCACACCGACGGAGATCAGCGGGGCCACGCGGCCCCGCACCATCACCGTTCCCTCTGTCGGAGCGGTCACGCCGGCCAGCATCCGCAGCAGCGTCGACTTCCCGGAGCCGTTGCGCCCGATGACGCCGAGCACGTCCCCCCGCTGCAGCTCGAAGTCGACGTTGCGGATCGCCCACAGAGAGCTGCGCCGGGTGCGAGTCCGCAGCCCGGCCAACCGGGTGACGAGCATGGGAGCGTCCTCGTACTTGACGTAGCGCTTGCCGACCCCGACGAGGCGCATGGCCGCGCCCTCGGTGCTCACAGGAGATCCACGAACACGCGGTCGTAGCGGCGGTAGAGCAGGGCAGCGGCGAGGAAGAGGGCGGCGATCCAACCCCCCGTCCACCACAGAGGTAGGCCGAGAGCCCCGTCGGTTCCGGTGACGGCGGCGCGGAAGACCTGCACGACTCCGGCCATCGGGTTGACGCTGAGGAGGCCGGCGAGTCCATGGCTCTGGGCCAGCCGGAACGGATAGAAGACCGGGGTGGCGTAGAACCAGACGGCCATAGCTGCCTGCACCACGTAGCGGACGTCGCGGAAGTAGACGTGAAGGGCGGACAACACCAGGGCGAAGGCGGCGGTGAGCAGGCCGACGAGCGCGGCGGCCGGGACGAGGAGCAGGAACGAAGCCCGGATGGGCACCCCTTCGAAGGCCGCCACCGCCACGAGGAGCACCACGTTGATCCCCAGTCCGTAGGCGGCCGACCCGACCGAGACAAGGGGCAGCACCGCCCGAGGGAAGTAGACCTTGGTGGAGAGGTCGGCGCCGTCCACGATGGCCGTCGAGGCCGAGGCCAGGGCGGTAGAGAAGAACGTCCACGGGACCAGGCCGGCGAAGACCAGGGTGACGTAGTTGACCTGCGAGTGGATCCGGACCACCCGCGAGAACACCACCGCCAGGACGATCAGCTGGAGCAGTGGGAGCCCGGCGGCCCAGAAGACGCCGAGAGAGGCCCGGCGATAGCGGACGAAGAAGTCCTTGCGGGCGAGCATCCACAGCAGCGACCGCGACTTCCACGTGTCGGCCAGCAGCAGGCGTAGCCTCCCCGTCTCGCCGGACAGCTCAAAGAAGGCGCCGCTCACCAGGGCAGGATCGCACAGCAGACGACCCGCGGGCCGGAACCGTCCGGCTCCTGGCGACCATTAGGCTGCTCGGCCCACGTGGCCCGGATCCTCGCCCTCAGCAACATGTACCCGCCGCACTCGTACGGCGGCTACGAGCTCTCCTGCCGCGATGTGATGGATCGATTCCGCACCCGCGGGCACGACGTCTCAGTTCTCACCACGACCATGCGGGTTCCGGGGGTAGAGGATCCCGTCGGGGAGCGCGCCGCGGGAATCTGGAGAGACCTCGACTTCTACTGGCGCGACCATCAACTACTGACGCCGTCCCTGGCCCGGACGCTGGCGATCGAGCGGGCAAACCAGGCGGCCCTCGAAGCCGCCCTGGAGCGGGCCCGGCCCGACGTGGTCTCGGTGTGGAACATGGGCGCCATGTCCCTGGGCCTGCTGGCGACCCTGCGGCGCAGGAACGTCCCGATGGTGCTGGCCGTCTGTGACGACTGGCTGGACTACGGCCGACGCCTCGACCGGTGGTCGGAACGGTTCGCCGGGCGCCCCCGGGCCGCGGCGGTCGTCGAAGCGCTGACCGGTCTGCCGGCCGGTCCTCCCGAGGATCTCGGCTCGGCGGGCGCCTTCTGCTTCGTAACCGACCTGACCCGCCGCCGCGCCGAAGCCCACACCCCGTGGAGCTACCCGGTGGCCACGGTCGTCTACAGCGGCGTGGACACCCGCGACTTCCCGGCGGCGACCGGAGGGCCCCCAGACCGACCGTGGCGGTGGAGGCTCCTCTACGTGGGCAGACTCGATGCTCGGAAGGGAGTCGAGACGGCGGTGCGGGCCCTCCACCTTCTCCCCGGAGAGGCCACTCTCGACATCGTCGGTGGGGGCGACACCGCCATGCGCGCCCGTCTCGACCGGGTCGCGGGCCGGCTGGGCCTGACTGACCGCGTCGCCTACGACTTCGTGGCCCGCTCGGCCCTGGCCGACCGTTACCGCGCTTCGGATGTGTTCCTGTTCCCCAGCGCCTGGGACGAGCCGTTCGGTCTCGTGCCGGTAGAGGCCATGGCGTGTGACACCCCGGTCGTAGCCACCCGTCGGGGCGGGGCCGCCGAGTTCCTCAGCGACGGCCAGAACTGCCTCACTTTCGCGGCGGGCGACGAGCGGGGCCTGGCGACAGCCGTCGCCCGCCTCGCCTCGGACCCCGACCTGCGCCGCCATCTCATTGCCGGGGGCCGCGCCACCGCCGCTGACCTGACCGTCGATCGGCTCGCCGACGTTCTGGAGGAATGGCATCTGGCCGCGGCCACCCGGTACTCAAACGGGATTCCTGCCCACCGGCCTCCACCGCCAGGCGCGAGGACCGAGCCCGCACCAAGCGGCCAGCCCGGCAGCGCCCTGGCGCCGTCCTCGGCCGACCTGGACGCCGTCGTGGTCGAGATGCTCGACCGAGTCGGCTCGCCGGTCGCCTACGTCGGCGAGGGGGATCGCCCGGATCTCGCCCTGCGGATCTCCGCCGGTGGCAGCAAGGTGATGGCGGTCGACCGGTCTCCCGACCGGCTGCAACGGGTCCGGTCGGTCGCCACCCGGCACGGCATGGCGGTGCCCGCCGTCGCCGCTGACGCTGACTCCCTGCCGTTCAGAGACCTCTCCCTGGCCGGGGCGGTGGGCGAGCTCGAGGGCCTGGCAGGTGAGGCGCGAAGGACGCTGGCCGAGCTCGCCCGGGCCACCGAACGAGAAGGGATCGTGGTGGCTACGGCCGGCAACCGGCTGAGCGCCCAGGCGCTGTGGCGGCGGGCCCGGCACCGCCTCCGTCTCCGGCACCGCTCGGAGCAGGAGGAGGGGGCCGAGGCGGGACGGTGGACCTGGGGCGAGATCGAGGAGGCGGTGAAACCCGGATTCGTCGTTCTCCGGCGAGACACGGTCGGCTGGCCCGGGACGGGCTGGCGGCATGTCATCGCCAACGCCATGACCCGGCGACCGCCGTTCCGGCGCTTCTCCCCGGTGGTGGTGATGCAGCTCAGGCCGTCAGATCACGAGCCGGCGGGCCCGGGCCGACCCGGTCAGCAGGGCGGTCGTCGTCACTGAGTCCAGCAGCAGGTCGGCTGGCAACGCCAGCAGGCGGCGCCGCCATCCTCTTCCATCTCGCCGCGCCAGGCGGCGGTAGGCCCACCCGGCGGCGAGGAGCGCGGCCAGGATCCGTCGGCCGGCGACCAGACCGACTGCGGCGCCGGTCAGCCACACCCTCCGGTCGTCCCCGAGGAGGACGCCGTGGGTGAGCAGCGTGCGGCGCAGCTCCGGTATCTCGTCGACGAGGGCGGGGAAGGCGCCCGTCACCCACGCCCGCTCGAGGGCGTCACCCAGGTCGGGGGGGAAGACGTGGTGGATGACGACGGCGTCGCGGCAGAACACTGAGCGTCCCCCGTTGCGCCTCACCCTCCAACCCAGAAGCGAGTCTTCCCCGAAGCCCAACCCTTGGAGGCGGGCGGTGGCGCGGTAGCCGAGGCGGTCGCCGGCCTGCGGATCGAAGCCCCCCGCGGCCTCGAACGCCTCACGCCGGTAAAAGACGTTGCAGGTGGCGTACAGGCCGTCCTCGCCCTCCACCGAGACCGAGTGCTCAAAGGGCCCCGGGCTTCGTTGCCACCGGGTCAATCCCTGGACCAGGTCGGCGCCCGACTCGATGGCGGCCAGACCGGCCGCCAGCCAGGCCGGCTCCGGGGCACAATCGCTGTCGGTGAAGGCGAGGACCGACGCCCGGGTTTCGCCGACGCCGAGGCGGCGGGCGGCCACCGCCCCTGCGCCGCCCGTGCGCAGCAGGCGGACCGGCCTGCCCCGCATGGCGTCGGCCAGGGCCTCGTCACCGCTCCCGTCGGTCGATCCGTCATCGACGACGACCACCTCGTGGTCAGTGACGGTCTGTAACGCGAGGGCGTCGAGGAGTTGCCGCAGCAGAGCGCGCCGGTTGCGCACCGGCACGATCACCGACACCCGGGGTGGCGCTGCCGCGCCCTTGCCGGTGCTCAAGGGGACAACGGCCCCGGCCAGACACCGGCTGGCGGACGGGGCGCCACTGGCTCACCGGTCCGTCGAGCGAGCATGAACAGATGGCAACCGAGGCGGCGCACCCCCGGAGTGCTTCGGGCCACCGCTTCGACGGCGTCAGCGAGGCGCTTGCCGGGCTCCCCTCTCCGGTCGAGCCATTGGGCAGTGGCGCTCTGAGGTGGCGGGAACTCGAAGGTGGACCACTGGAACGTGTCCAGGCCGGCTGCCGCGAACAGCCGGCGTGTCTCGGCGTAGATGTGGTGAGAGTGCGGCACGTAGATCGGCGGGGAGCCCGGCGGCAGGATCTCGGGATCGACTGGTTCGGGCCACACCCAGGGCCGGTAGGAGATGAGCTCGGGGTGGGTCGCGCCGAGCGCCTTTTCGAGCCACGCGAGCAGATGGGACAACGGAGATCTCAGAGGGACCTCTGAGGCGTTGTTCGTCGTCATCACGAATACCCCCCCGGGGCGCAGCACCCGCGAGACCTCCCACACCGCCAGCTCCGGGCGCATGAGGTGCTCGATCACCTCGCTCATGACCACCACGTCGAACGACGCGTCACGAAACGGCAGGCGCTCGGCGTCGCCTCGACCTACCGCTCCCCACAACGACGCATGCCTTGCGGCCAACTTCTCGGACGCGTAAGCCACGTGGTGGCCGCCGAAGTCGATGCCCACGTAGCGGGCGGCCACGTCGGTCAGGCGGTCGGCGACCAACACCGATCCGCAACCGACGTCGAGGACCGCGCCCCCCCTGGGTAGGTGGCGCCGGACCGCCCCGGCGACCAAGTCGTATCGCATCTCATGGCGGTGCTGGTGGTACTCCCCCCAGAGCTCGAACTCCTCCTCGATGGTCGGCACCCGCTCGTTGTAATGACGGCTAAAGGCCTCCCAGTCCGTGCTCCGCAGTTGCTCCCACTCGGACCGGGTGCGCGACCGCCCATCCCGCCGGTAGCGCCGGTACACCTCCTCCCACACGCCGACCAGGGACGCGCCGGCTGCCAACCGCTGCCAGCGTCGGGCGCCGGGTCGAACGGCGGCGGCAAGAAGGGCGGCGGGTAGGGCGGGGCGGGCCAGCGGCCGCACCCTCTCCAGCACTCGCCGTGCTCGGTTTGGACCGTTTAACAGTTTTCGTCCCTTTCGGGGAGGGAATAGAGGGGGCGCCGCGGGCGTCGCCGATCTTCCCAGGTCGGCAGGCGTCCATTCGACCAGTTGGGGACGCGAGTCGAGCTGATGGGCGCCTTGGAGATGACCGCCGCTCGCTCGGACCGGGTGGCTCCGGCCGAGGAGGACCGTCTCCGCCGCCCCCTCGATCCCGGACGGGTGACACCGGGGCTTCCGATCACCGGCCTGCCCCGACCGTTCAACAGGTGGATGCGGGCTCTCGAGTCCGTGCACGGCTCTCGCCCCTCGCCGGTCGCCGCCCTGGTCGACGCCACACTGGGCGGCGTTGCCGCCGGCCTGGCCGGTCTGGACCTCGTTCGCTCGGCGATCGCCGGGGCCGCCCTCGTGGTCTGCTTCTACCTGGCCGCCGTCTACGCAGACCGCGACACGATCGAGACCCAAGGCGTGCTGTGGTACCCGGCCAAGGTGGCGGTCCCCGCCACCCTGCTGACCCTCGGTGGCGCGGTTGCCGACGGTCACGTCGGGGTCCCGGTGATCGCCGCCGTCCCGGCCGGGGTCATCGCCGTGGGGTTGCTGACGTTGGCCCGGTCGGCCACGTGGGTGATGTTGTCGGTGGGCCGCCGACGTGGCCGCGGACTCCACCGCACGGTCCTCATCGGCACCCCCGCCACCGTCCAGCGGGTTGGCAGCAAGCTGGCCTCCTATCCGGAGGCGGGGTTGGCCCCCGTTGCCTCCGTGCTCGTCGACAGCGCGGGCCTCAGCGAGGACCCGGCGGCTGCCTGTCGCCGGTTCGCCGCCGATCACGCCATCGTGGCGCCAGCGGATGCCTTCGAGTGGGCCATCGGCGCCTGCCTCGAGAGCCTCGACGGCATGGACGTGCGCCTCTCCGTCGTCCCGCCGTTGGAGGATCTCTTCCTCAGCCCCGGGCTGGTCGCTCAGGTCGGCGGTTTGCCGCTCATCCCGCTGGCCCGGCTGCGACGGACCCGCACCAGCCTTCCGGCCAAGCGGGCCTTCGATGTCGTGGGAGCTCTCGTGCTCCTCGTCCTCCTGGCGCCGGTGATGGCGGTGGCGGCAGCGGCGGTGCTGGCCGACGGCGGTCGCCCGGTGCTGTACCGACAGCGCCGAGTGGGTCGGCACGGAACGGTCTTCGAGATGCTCAAGTTCCGCTCGATGGTGAGGGACGCAGATGCCCGTGTCATCGACCTCACCGCCGCCAACGTCGCCGACGGACTCCTCTTCAAGCTGTCGGACGATCCGCGCGTTACCCGGGTCGGCCGGCTCCTCCGCCGCTTCGCGGTCGACGAGCTGCCGCAGCTGTGGAACGTGGTGAAGGGGGACATGAGCCTCGTCGGCCCGCGTCCGCTAGCACTCGAACCGACGCAGTTCGGCGCCCTCGACAGCCGCCGCCACAGTGTCCGCCCCGGCATCACCGGCTACTGGCAGATCAGCGGCGGCAACGGCCTCACGTGGTCCGAGATGGTGAAGCTCGATCTCGCCTACCTCGAGAACTGGTCGCTCTGGCTTGATCTGAGATTGCTGGCCCGCACCGTTCCGGCTCTGATCTCGCGGCGGGGGCCCTGGTAGCGGTGAGGTTCGCTCTCTACCACCCGTGGGTCTACCTGAAGGGTGGCGCCGAGCGGGTCATTACCGAGCTGGTCGGGCGCAGCCGGCACGAATGGACGGTGTACACCCACCGCTTCCAACCGGACACCACCTTCCCGCAGCTGTCCGGGATGTCGGTGGTCGAGCTGGAACCTCGGGTGTCGGTCCGACGGTCGGCGGCGCCGTTGGCCCGGGCCGCCTTGGCGATGGGGTCGGCCCGGCTTCCGCTTGACGAGTGTGACGCCCTGCTGGTGTCCTCCGAGGGGCTCGGCGACCTGGTGCTGTCGCGGGCCACGGTGCCGGCGGCCTGTTTCTGCCACACTCCGCTGAAGATCCTTCACGATCCGGCGACGAGGTCACGGCTGTCTCGCAGCCATCCGGCCAAGGCCATCGCGGCCCGGGCTGTGGCCCCGGCCTTCCGGCGTGCCGACCGACGGCTGTGGCGGCGATACCGGCACGTGCTAGCCAACAGCTCCGAGACCAGGGGGAGGATCGCCGCGGGAGGTTTGGCCGAAGCGGACGAGGTGGAGGTCCTCCACCCCGGAGTCGACTGCGACATGTTCCACCCCGGCAGGGAGACCCGCCAGCCCTTCTTCCTCGCCGCCGGGCGCATCATGTGGCAGAAGAACCTGGCCCTGGCCATAGACGCCGTCGACGCCGCCCGACAACAGGGCGTCCGAGCCGGGTTGGTCATCGCCGGGGCGATGGACGAAAAGAGCCGGCCGTACCTGGCCGAGCTGCGGCGGCGGGCGCAGGGCCTTCCGGTCGCCTTCGAGGTCGATCCCGACGACGCCCGCATGGCCGATCTCTACCGGCGGGCCCTGGCCTGCCTGGTGACGGCGCCGAACGAGGACTTCGGCATCGTCCCCCTCGAAGCAATGGCGTCGGGGACGCCCGTCATCGCGGTCGACGCGGGCGGCCCCCGTGAGACCGTCGTGCACGGTCGGACCGGGTGGCTGGTACCCGGCCGGCCCGGGGCTTTCGCCGTGCGAATGGCCGAGGTGGCGGAGGCTGGGGACGACATGGCGCCGATGCGAAACGCGGCCCGCCGGCGAGCTCTCGATTTCAGATGGGACCGCTTCGTCGACCGCGTCGACGAAGTTATGGAGGCGGTGGCGAAGGGAGGGAGGCCCCCTCCGCCCGTTCGGCGCCCCGAGATCCTGCTGGGCGACTCAGCTGGCCAGCAGGTCGACGTCCTCGAGCGCGCCAACTAGGACCCCAGCAGCGTCGTCCCAACTCCAGGCAGGCAGGGAGGGCACGGCCAACCCGTCGACCAGCGCCTGCTGCAGGGCTGCCGCCCAGGCGTCCGCTCGGCCGACGGGCAGATAGCAGGCCCGTCCGCAGGTGCTTTCGCGGAGCACCGGGATGTCCGACACCAGCGCCGGTGTCCCACACGCCCACGCCTCGAGCGGTGGCAGCCCGAACCCCTCGTAGCGAGAGGGGTACATAAGTACGGCGGCGGCGGTGAGGAGGGCTCGCAGGTCGTCGTCGGATACGTAGCCGGCGTTCACGACCGAGGGGACCGGCGGAACGTGCACCGGCGCGAAGGTCGGGTGGGGCAGCCCGACCAGGACGAGCTGGTGGGGGACCCGGCGCACCGCCCGGAGGTGGGCGCTCAGGGCCGTGGCCAGGTCCTTGCGGGGATCGGCCCAGCCGACGAAAAGGGCGAACGGACCAGCCAGCCCCCAGCGGGTGCGTACCGCTTCGACCTCTGGTGCCGATGCGGCCCGGAGGTAGGCGTCGACGGCCGGACGCACCGTCACCACCCGACCGGTCGCCCCGTGGGCCACGATCTCGTCCCGGACCGCGTGAGATGGGGTGATAACCAGCCTCGCCCTCCGGGCGGCCGCGGCCACCAGGGCGCCGTAGGCCCGCATCGCCGGAGCGAACCATCCGGGGCCGACGAGAGGTGCCAGGTCGTGGACCATCACCGCGGCGCGTCGGGTCGCCAGTGGCCCCGTGTTGGCGAGAGACAGAACCGGTCGGCCCCGCGCGGCGGCCGGCAGGACGACCTGCTCCCACACGTGGTCGCCGAACCGCCCTGCCGGCGCCGGCAGCGTCCGGTCGACCCGCGGGTCGTTCACGCCCGGCGGGGCGAATACCTCGAGGTTTGCGCCCGTCTTCCGGGCGGCATCGAGCAGTGATCGGGCCGTCCGGTGCAGACCGGTGGGAGCGGCCCGCAGGAATCGCCCGTTGACGACGGTCACGCCCCACCTCGCGCCGGTGGTCTGAGTAGCACCAAGCCGGCTGGGAAGCCGGCGAGTGTCCCCGCCGTGCGGGCCAGTGCCGACAGCGTGCCGAAGCGGTAGCCCCGCCGGGCGCAGGCGGCCGCATCGGCCAGCCCGTTGCGCCAGAGGGCGTCGACAGCAACGGTCACCGCCCGGCGCCGGTCGCTCCGACGCAGCTTGGCCAGTCGGCCGCCGGTGCCCTTCCCGTAGTTCCAGTCGAGCCGGAGCAGCGTCGGGCGATCACGCCACTGCTCGTGCCAGGCGAGGGCGTCCGGCTCGTAACGTCCGACCAGTCCGCTGGTCACCATGCGGTCCAGCAGGTCCTGGTCCTCTCCGGCGGACAGCCAACGGCCGGGCCCGAGCCTCTCGTCGAATCCGCCCAGCGAAAGCAGCGCCGATCTCCGGACGGCCAGACTGGCGCCGTGGCCCAGAGCTCCCGTCGTCGCCGCGTCGAGGCGCGCCGGCGTGGGTTCGTCTTTGAGGGCGACCGGTCGCTCGGCAGCCGCCTGGTGGGGCGGCGGGACGGTGCGGCAGGTGACGAAGGAGATCTCGGGGCCGAAGGCGGCGGCGATGGCCTCGGCCCAACCGGGGGTCACCCGGACGTCGTCATCCACGAAGGCAACGATCTCCGTCGACGCCGCCACCGCTCCGAGGTTGCGGGCTCGAGACGCACCCGGCCCGTCGCATCGGATGACCTCGAACCCGGCGGCGGTCGCCACTCTGCCGGTCGCGTCCGAGCGCGAGGCGGAGTCCACCACGATGACCCGGTCCGCGCCGCGCAGGGCGCCGCGCAGGGCGGCGAGGCAGCCTTCGAGGAGGGCCGGGCGATCGCGGGTGGGCACGACGACCGTGAGAGCTCCGAGGTCGCCTCCCACCGGCCGTCCACCAGCGTCGACCTCGGCCGATCCTGGGCGGTCAACGGACGGTTCCTGTCCGAGCCGGCCAGCGGTGTCCAGCGCGCCGCGGCCGGGTTCCTCGCTGTCGTGGGGGACATGTTCGGGCCGTTGCTGGTGTGCCCCTCTGGGCATGGCCCGCCCGCTTGGAGCGGCCCCGTCCGTCAAGCCCCCATACCGCCGGGCCGGCCGGGCCGTCTGCTGTGGGAGCAGCTGGCCGTTCCGGCGCTGGCGGCGGGCCGCCCGGTGATCAGCCTGGCCAACACGGCGCCCCTGACTGCCTGCGACATCGTGTGCACCTACGACGCCGCCTTCCTGGCCCATCCCGAGTGGTTCCGCCCCTCGTTCCGCCACTCCTACGGGAGAGTGACTGCCGCCGCCGCCCGGCGCGCCGCCTCGGTGGTCGTGCCGTCGAGGTTCACCGCCGACGAGCTGCACCGTCTCCTCGCCGTCCCCCCGCATCGGGTCAACGTAGTGCCGCCCGGCATCGACTCCATGTTCGTGCCCCCGACCGAGACGCTCAAGGTTCGGGTCAGGACCGTCTATGAGCTGCCCGAGCGCTTCGTGCTCTTCGTGGGCTCGCGTGACCCCCGCAAGGGCCTAGAGATCGCCGCCCGAGCGGCCGCCTCCGCCGGCTTGATGCTGGTGGTGGCCGGAGCGTCGGTCGCCGCCTTCTCCGGTCGGAGCCAAGTCAGGGGTGGTGCGCCGGGCGTCGTGTACCTCGATCGGGTTCCGGACTCCGACCTCGTGGCCCTCTACGGCGCCGCGCTGGCGTTGCTGTACCCCTCGCGCTACGAAGGCTTCGGCCTGCCGCCACTGGAGGCCATGGCCTGTGGCACACCGGTGGTGGCGTCCGACATCCCCGCCGTCAGGGAGACGTCAGCCGGCGCCGCCGTGTTGTGTCCGCCTGACGACCCGGTGGCGTGGGAAACTGCCGTAGGCGCCGTGACGAGTGATGCCGCCTTGCGTAGCGACCTGGTGGAGGCGGGCGCCGAAAGGGCCGCCCGTTCCTCGTGGGCGGAGGCCGGCGAGGGGCTGGCCGCGGTCATCAGGGCATGGCCCCGGTCACCGGGCTGAAGTTTCCTGCGCCGAGCCGTTTGAACCGCCCGGTGACGGACCCGATGAGAGCGCCGGCGAACCGAAGGGCGTCGGCGGCGGCGCCGGTCTGGTAGCCGGCCCGCAGATGGCGGGGGAGCAGGGCGGCCGAGCGCTCCCAGGCCGCGCGACGAAGCAGCAACCAGTCCGGGTCCATCCCGAGCCGGTGGGCCTTGACGGCGAAGGCCCCCGCGCCGAGGCCGTACCGCCACTGGGACCGCATAGCGGTGGACTCCGGGCGCCACTGGCGGTGGACGACCACCGCCCCGGGCACCTGGACCCCCTCCCAGCCGAGTTGGAGGACCCGCCACAAAGCGTCGGCGTCCTCTGCTCCACCGAGGGCCACCCCGGCCCCGAGCGCCTCGTCGAATCCGCCGGCGGACAGGAGCGCGCTCCGCCGGAAGGCCATGTTGGCTCCGTGGCCGGCATCGAAGGGGTCGTCTCCCCGGCGGAACCGCCTACCGGCCAGCCCGTCGGTCACCGACAACGGCAACCGAGTCTCGCGGTCGGCAGCGACCCGCCCGGTGGCCCAGCCGACTGTCGGGTCGACGAACGGCTCGGCCATGGCCGACGCCCAGCCACCCGCGGGCAGGCAGTCGTCGTCCGTGAACAGCAGTACCTCGGCATCGGTGGACGCCGCCGCGGCGTTGCGGGCGGCGGAGGCGCCGGGCCGGTCGCAGCGCACCACCCGGGCCCCGGCTCGGTCCGCCGCCCGGGCCGTTCCCTGCGTCGTCGAGGCCGAGTCGGCGACGATCAGCTCGTCCCCTGGCCGTCGGGAAGCGGCCACTGCCGCCAGGCAGTCGGCCAGCAGCTCGGGACGGTCACGGCTGGGCACCACGATGGCGAGCCTCGGCTCCACCCGCCCTTCCTACACTTCGGAGGTGCTCCTAAGCGTGGTGGTGCCCACCCGCGACCGGGCTCACCTGGTGGAAGCGGCCCTCGGCAGCGTCCTGCGCCAGCCCGACGTGGCCCTCGAGGTCGTCGTGGTCGACGCCGGGTCGGTCGACGAGACGCCGGAGGTGCTCCGGCGTCTGGCCCGGGCTGACGACCGGGTCCGGGTGGTACAGCTCGACTCGCCGGCGGGCCCGTCGGTCGCCCGCAACCGGGGCCTGGACGCGGCGGCGGGAGACCTGGTGGGCTTCCTCGACGATGACGACGAGTGGATGCCGTACGCCGCCGCCGCCGCCGCCCGCTACCTCGCCTCCCGTCCTGGTCTCGGGGGGGTCAGCGGTTGGCACGAGGTGGTGGTGGAGGGAGCGTCGCCGCTCCACTACCGAGGCCCTCTGGTTTACGGGGGTGCTGAGCTCCTGTGGTGCAACTTCCCGGCGTCCCCGTTCGCCGTGTTCTGGCGAGATGCGCTGGGCGACGAGCTCCGCTTCGACGAGGACCTGGTGACCTGCGAGGACTGGGACCTGTATCTGCGCTGCGCTCGCCGTCGGCCCATGGAGACGGTCCCCGCCGTGCTTTACCGGTACCACCAGCGCCCGCTGCCGAGGGTCAGCCGCGACGTCTCTCGCCGGGTAGCTGGTCGGGCCCGCTTCCTCGCCAAGCACGGGGCGGACATGACGCCCCGATGCCGCTCCTACCACGAGGCCCGGCTGGAGATCATGGCGACCGAGGGGCTGTCGGCCCGGGCCCGGCTGGGGTTGTCGCTGACCCGCCGGGTGCCGCCGGCGGTGGCGGCGGCGATCGCGGCCGAGTCGGCCAGCGCCCGGGTGGGCCGGCTGCGGGGAGATCCGGCGCGTAGCGCCCGCACCCTCCTCCGGCTCGTGCGCCGACTGGGATGACGGCTTGCGCATCTGTTTGGTTTCCGAGCATTACCCGGCCGAGCACGGCAGCGCCCCCGACCGGGCGCTGTTCGCCATCGGCCAAGGACTGGTGGACGAGGGGCACGAACTGGAGGCGTGGTCATGGAAGGACTCGCCGCCCGATCTGGCGCCCCCGCCGTGGTGCCGGTGGGAGCCGCTGCCACCGGAGCCGGTCATGCGAACTCGGGCCCGGGCGATCCTGCGGCCCCGGTCCGACGTCGTCCGAGCCGGGTGGCGTCCGCCGCCGGCCGCCGATGTGGTGGTCGCCGACGACGTCGTCTCCTTCGCGGCGGTGGCGGCCGCCGAGCGGGCGGTGCTGACCGTGCACTACTCGGCCGTGCTCGACGGCCTCGCCCTCCGTAGCGTGTCGCCGGCCCGGCTGCAGGACGTCAGGGCCGAGCGGCGGGCGGCCCGAGCCGCCGCCCTCTGCACGGCCTACTCGGTGCGGGTGGCGGCCGCTCTACCACGCCCTACGGTGGAGGTACCGGTCGCCTACCCGGTGCCGGCTGAGCCCCTGGAGCCGGTCGCCGAGCCGACCGCCGGTCTCCTCGCCGGCTGGCACTGGCCGGCGAACCGGTGGGCGCTGCGAAGGCTGTTGGCGGCGTGGCCGGCCGTACGGCGTCGGCTGCCCCGAGCCCGACTGGTCCTCGCCGGGCCCGGGTTGCGGGTCGACGAGGTCGGCGAGGTACCAGGGGTTGAGGTGCGGGGGCGTCTCCGGCGGTCGGCCGACCTGCTGTCCGAGCTGGCGGTGGTGGCCTTCCCGTGCCCCCCCACGAGTGGGCCGAAGATCAAGGTGCTCGAAGCCCTCGCCCACGGGATCCCGGTGGTCACGACCCCAGCGGGGCTGGAAGGTCTGGTGCCCGACGCAGCCCGTGGGGCCTCGGTCTGCACCGACGTTGCCGAATTCGCGCAAGCTCTCATCAGCCTGCTGTCCGACCCGGAGGCCGGGCTCCAAATGGGGGTGGCCGGCCGGGCCGCGGTGCTAGCCGCCCACAGCCCCCGAGCCGCGGCCCGGGCCCGGGTCAGCGCCTACCGCTCGGCCTTCGGGCTCTGAGCCCTCATGCCCTCGCCGCTTTGACGCGGGAGAGAGGGCTGGCGACTCCCGAACTGGCTGTCACCTGGCGGCGCCGGCGGCCGGGCACCAATCCGGCGATCCCCAGGCCCAGCAATCCCGCTACCACCGGGGCCACCTTGACGGCGGTGGGGCGGTAGCTGGTCGCAGGGCCCAGGGGGAACAGCCGGATCGTTCCGAGCTCGCCCATGGCGATCTCGGTGAATGTCGTCGCCCTGGCGGCGGCGGCCGGGTCGGCCGCCGTCACCCGCAGCTCACCGACGCCGGAGTCCCCGGCGTCGACCAAGCGGCAACCGACCGATGCCGCCACGGGCGAGCGGATCTGAGCGGCTGACCCGATGTCACAGGCGGTCTGGAGCACCCGGCGCTCCTCGTAGGTGGTCGGCTGCTGGGCGGCCGCTTCGAACGAGGCCGGAAAGGCTGTGAAGCGGACGACCTCGACCCCCCGGGCCGGCCACAGCACCGCCACCGCCGCTCCCGCCCCCACCGCCGCCAACGGGAGTGCCACCCGCCAGGGCGCCAGGTGCGGGAGCCCCATGGGGCCACGGACCCGCTCACCGGCGGCCAAGGCGAGGCCGGCCAGCAGCCAGAAGGGCTGGGCCGACCCCAGCAGGGAGAAGAGATCGAGGGCGGCGGCGCCGACCAGCGCCACGCACATGCCGGCCACTGATGCTGCGCTCACGTCGGCATCGCCGCCCGGGGGGCCCCTCAGCCCGCGCCCGGCCGACAGCAGGCTGGCCGCCAGCAGCACGGAGAAGACCGTGAGGCCGACCGCGCCGAGCTCCACGTACACGTCGAGGTAGCTCGAGTCGGTCGGGCCCAGCGGCCCCAGCTGGGCGCTGGCCAGTCCCTGCCCGATGAACGGACGCTGGGCGGCCTCTTGCATGAAGGCGGGCAGGCGGGCGACGCGCACGTTGCTGGACCCGGTGGCGCTCGACGAGCGGTAGGGACCGAGCACTGAGGGGTGCATGGTCACCACCGCCAGGCTGGCGGCCGCCGCCACCAGGAGGGCGGCCCCGATGCGCCGATCGAAGCGCAGCCCGACCCATGCCACCACCGCGCCGACGGCGACCCCGAGGAACGCCGACCGGGTGACCGACAGCATCACCGCCACGAGCACCACGACGACACCGCCGGTCCAGGCGAGCCGACGCGCCCCGGTCGCCCTGGCCATGCGGACCAGGACGGCCGGCAGGAGCATGGCGCAGACCCAGGCGAACTCGAGGGCGAACTCCGCTCCCGAGCGCACCCGGGCTTGTCCGCCCCTCTGCTCCAGCGCCAGGGCGGCGCTGGTCCCCGGAGCCGAGTGCACATGGCTGAAGAGGAAATGTCCCCAGCTGAAACCGGAGAGGCGCTCGCCGATGCCGAGGGCGGCGTAGGCCACGACCGAGCCGGCCACTATTGCCAGCACCGTGCTGGGCCGGGCAATCGCCCTGGCATAGGCGAGGGCGATGACGAAGAAGAGGAGCTGCTCGACGATGCGGGCCCACTCCTGGGCCTGCGCTACCGGGTCCGTGCCGGCCGAGGCCAGGGCGATCCCCACGTACAGGGCGACCAGGACGAAGGCGAGAAGAGCCAGATGAAGGGGCGTCGGGCGCAGTGACCCGCGGGCCACCTCGCCCCGTCGGACCCGCAGAGCTAGGCCGGCGCCGGCCGCCACCCACACCACGGCGTCCACGGTCAGGTAGGCGCTGAACCCGTTCGGAAGCACCAGGCTGGTGGGAACCAGAAGCGTCGTGACCAGGAGCAGGGCGAAGGATTGGCGCAGTGGCGCGAGGCAGACGGCCACGGCAAGGACGGCGGCAAGTGCGAACACCGCCTGGGCCGGCACGGTCAGGCCTGGATGGGAACGGGCCGGGTGACGAAGGCGGCGAAGGCCACCACGAGGAACGCGATCACCGCGGCGGCGACGCCCACCTCGGCGGCCCTGCGGTTCTCAGGCGAGACCCGGGTCGCCGCCGGCGCCGGCACCATCTGGCTGAGCACGATCCGCTCATAGGTCGGCACCTTGTAGGTGTCCTGCTCGGCGTTGGCGTAGGCGATCAGCGCGGAACTGGCGGCCCGGGTGAGGCGGACGGCGATGGCCGGGCTGGTGGACCGGGCGCCCACGTTCAGCAGGAGCGACCCCTGCGGGGCGTTGGCGAACAGCGAGCTGGCCACCGCAGCCGGGCTCATGCCCACCTGGTGGGCGACGGCGGACGCGATCGGCTGGGTCTCGACGAGGTCGGCGTACTTGAGGCGGACCGCGCCCAGCTTGTCGATGGTGGCGGGTCCGGTGTCGGCCGCCAGCAGCAGCGGCTGGTCGACCATGAGCGAGGCTTGAGTCTGATACACCCGGGTGCCGAGCTCGACGAGCAGAGCCCCTACGCCACCGGCGATGATCGCCAGCGCCAGAGCGAGGGCGATGAAACGGCCTGGCAGGCGGCGGAGAAGGGCCTGCACCGGCGACGGCCCGTAGGTGGCGGGGGCGACAGGCGGCTCGGGGCGGCGCCCGGCGGAGGCCTCGTGTTCCTCGCGCAGGTCGAGCTCGGCCGTGCCGGTGCGGCCCGACGGCGGGCTGGTGTAGGTCGGCCGCCGTCGCAACAAGGTGGTTCCTTCCCCGGCCGGTAGGGCACCGGCCGTCGATCAGCTGTCCCGTTGGTGGGGATTCGACGGGATTCGAGGGGGGTCCTGCCCCTCAGGTCGGTCCTCGCCCCCAGCTGGCTGCCTCCCGGAGGGCTCCGGCCGTCCGGGCGAGGTCGCAGAGACCGTGGAAGGTGACCTCGGGCCGTTGGGGGCCCTCTTGGAGGCGGGTGACGAGCTCGTGCCCGAGCCAGGAGACGGCCACCCTGGAGCCGTTCAGGCGCCGTCGGGCCAGATCGGGACGGTTGGCCCGCCAGTCGGAGCGACCCTGGGCCCAGGCCCGGCGGAGAAGGTAGCCAGGGCGCAGCCGGTGGGAGGGGAGCTCGTGGACCACCACCGCCGCCGGGGCGTAGATCAGGCGCCCTCCCGCGGCCGCCACGCGCCGGGTTAGGACCACGTCGTCACCGACCATCGGGCTCCGGCCCCTCGGCCCCATGGCCGGATCGAAGCCCCCGCAGCGCCGCAGGAGCGCCACGTCGAAGGCGGCGTTGGCGGTGACCACGTACTCGCTCTCGGCCACCGGCCGCTCCTGGTCGGCTGGGCGGAAGGACGTCAAATACCCGCCGATGCCGTCCTCGTCGAACCACCGGGGCCGGGGCACGGAAGGGTCGAGACGGACGGCCCCGCCGACGCCGTCGGCCCGCCCGCCGAGGATGGGCGCGACCAGGGACCCCAGCCACGCCGGCTCGGGGACGACGTCGTCGTCGATCATGGCCACGACCCGACCGTCGGCCTCGGCGATGCCCCGGTTGCGGGCATGACCCGCCCCCAACCTCGGCTCGATGACGACCCGGCAGGGAACGCCCAGTCCAGCCCGGTCCACGATGGCGAAGGTCGGGCCGGCCGCGGCGTCGTTGACCACCACCAGCACCCGCCAGTCGAATCCCGGGTCCTGCTGGCCGGCGAGGCCGGCGAGAGCTCGGGCGAGCGACGCTGGCCGGCGGTGGGTGGGTACCAGAACGGTGACGGTGGGGCTCACGGCGCGCTCCGAGCAGCGGGGTCGCGGCAGGGTTCGGTGGTCGGGTGCAGAATCCTCCCATCGTGACCGACCGGCTCGACGTGGTGATCCTGTGCGGCGGCCGGGGCACCCGCGCCTATCCCGACACCGTGGATCTGCCCAAGCCGCTCCTGACCGTGGCCGGCGCACCCGTGGTGGAACACGTCATGGGTATCTACGCCGCCCAGGGGCACCGGCGTTTCGTGTTGGCCGCCGGCTACCGCGGCGACCTCCTGGCCGAGCGATACTCGTCCCCCCCGCACGGTTTCAGCGTCGAGGTGGTGGACACGGGCCTCGACACCGCCACCGGGGAGCGGCTGCGTCGCTGCGCCGGGGTGGTCGACGGGCCTCGCTTCTTCGCCACCTACGCCGACGGCCTCGGGGACGTCGACCTGGCCGCTGCCCTGAACACCCACGTGGCGGCGGGGGCCCTCCTCACCATGACCACGGTGCCGCTGCCCTCCCAGTACGGGACCATCGTGTTCGACAGCGACGGTCGGGTCACCGACTTCCGTGAGAAGCCGGTGCTCAGCGACCACTGGATCAACGCCGGGTTCTTTGTCGTCGAGCGTGATGCTTTCGGCCACTGGCAGGGGGAGGATCTCGAGGCGGAGGTGCTACCGGCCCTGGCGGCAACCGGTCGGCTGGTCGCCCACCGCCACACTGGGTTCTGGCGTTCGATGGACACCTACAAGGACCGTCAGGAGCTCGAGCGCCTCGCGGCCGGTGGGCGCCCGCCCTGGGCAGTGGGCTGCCAGCAATTGGGCCTCACGAACGTCCCTTAGCGGTCGATTGTGACGGTTGAAGCCGTCACAAAGGGGACGTAAGTGACTCAGCCTGTTCCGCATCACGCCTCGCCTCGGCCCGCCATGAGCCGCCGCCGCCTGGCCTTCGGCGCCGCCGCCGGGCTCGGAAGCGTCATCTCCGCGGCCCTCGCCGTGGCGTCGCTGGGCGGGCCGGCGCCCGCCCTGGCCACCCAAGTGAACGGCAATCTGTTCGCCGGCGACACTGCTTCGTTCGACGGGGGCACGGTTGGCTCCTGGACCGCTCTGACCTCTGGAATCGGGCTCAGCAACGAGACCGCCAGCACCCAGGCGGGTGCAGGGGCGCTGGCGGTGACCTCCTCGGTCAGCCAGGGAGCCGACGGCTATGTGGCGTCCGGCGCACCGGGTTCCGGCACCGCCACTCCCGCGGCGGCCGGCGACACCTACTCCGCCAGCGCGTGGGTCGAGGCCGCCTCCGCCTCCCGTTCGGTTGCCGCCGTCCTGGTGTTCTACAACTCTGCGGGCGGCGCCATTAGCGCCGCCTACGGACAGGGACTCAGTGACACCACCAGTTCATGGAGCCGACTGCCCACTGTCACGGGCCTGGCGCCGCAGGGGACGACCTCGGTCGCCCTGGCCGTGGACTTCTGGCAGCTGGCCGCGGGCGAGACGCACTATGTCGACACCGCGTCGCTCGCTGTCGGCGGCGGGGGCGCCGCGGCGGTGGCCGGCCCCCTGCACACCCAGGGAAATCAGATCTACAGCTCGAGCGGGCCGATCGTATTCCGGGGAATCCACCGCGACGGGACCGAGAACATCCCCGCCAACTTCCCCAGTGACACCGAGATCGGAGCCATCCACTCCTGGGGCGCCAACTTCGTCCGGGTGCCCCTGAGCGAGTCGCTGTGGGTGAACACTTGCTCGCGCTCGCACCCCTCGAACGACACCAGCTACCCGTCCAAGGTTGACTCCGAGGTCAACTCGATCACGTCACGGCACATGGTTGCCCTCCTCGACCTGCACGAGAGTGTCATGTCCCAGTGCGGCTCCCAAGGCCTCCAGCCCATGGCCGACGCCAAGTTCGCCCCGTCGTTCTGGGGGGCGGTGGCCAGCCGGTACGCGAAAAATCCCCTGGTGGCCTTCGACCTGTACAACGAGCCTCACGACATCTCCGACTCGGTGTGGCTCAACGGGGGATCCGTCTCTTACAACGGCGTGACGTTCCAGGCCGTCGGCATGCGGAGCCTCTACAACAAGGTCCGCAGCTACGCCCCCAGCAGTCTGGTCTTCGTCAACGGCAACAACTGGGCGACCCGTCCCGCCGTCACCCCGGTGAGCGGAACCAACATCGTCAACGGCGCCCACTACTACACATGCCCCACGGCGGCGCCGCCATCCTGCACCACCCCGAACCCCTACGACCCCAGCCCCGGCCTGTCCAACTGGCTGACCGTCAGCCGGACGGCCCCGGTGATGGTCACCGAGTTCGGCTGGCCAAGCAAGAGCGACGGTACCTACAACGCCAACGTCATCGCCTACGCCGAGAGCCACGGCTGGGGATGGGACGCTTTCGCCTGGGACGGGACCACCTCGGGCACCTTCGACATGCTGGCCGACACAGGGCCCTACTACGAGCCGGCGCCCTCGGGCATGCCTGTGCTGAACGGCCTGGCCGCCAACTGAGCCTGCTGGCCCGACGGGCTGGACCGGCCGCCGGGCCCGCCAACCCGGCCGCCGGCGCCGCCGACTTACCCGGTCGGCGCCTGGCTCACTCCAGCAGCCTGTCGATCTCGGCCAGGTCCTCGGCGGTCAGCGCCCAGTCGACCGCCTTGGCGTTGGCCTTGACCTGCTCGGGCCGGGTGGCGCCGGCGATGACCGAGGCCATCGTCGGCTGGGCCGCCAGCCAGGCGATGGCCAGCTCGAGGATGGTGTGACCCCGCGACTCGGCGAACTTGGTCAGGGCCTCGACCCGGGCGAAGTTGCGCTCGGACAACAGCCGTGACGCCCGCTCCTCGGGCATGCCGGCCAGCCGGGTTCCCTCGGGCGGAGGTTTCCCCCGGCTGTACTTGCCGGTGAGCAGGCCGCTGGCGAGGGGGAAGTAGGGAAGGAAACCCAGCCCGTGGCGGGCGCAGGCGGGGACGACGTCGTCCAGAGGCTGGCGGTGAAGCACGTTCAGCTGGTTCTGGGCGCTTACGAACGGGGTCCAGCCCTTTTCGGCGGCGACCGACGCCGCCTGGTCGATCTGCTGGCCGGAGAAGTTCGAGCAGCCGATCTCACGCACCTTGCCCTCTCGCACCAGCCGGTCCAGGGCCTCCAGGGTCGCCTCGATGGGCACCTCGGCATCGGGGAAGTGCTGCTGGTAGAGGTCTATGCGGTCGGTGCCGAGCCGGCGCAGGCTGCCTTCGACGGCCTGGACGATCCAGGCCGGGCTGGCACCCCTGTGGGTCGGGTCGTCGTCGATGGGCGAGGAGAACTTGGTGGCGATGACGACCTCGTCGCGCCGAGCCCCGAGGGCCTTGCCCAGGTACTGCTCAGAGAGGGTGCCGCCGTACGAGTCGGACGTGTCGAAGAAGTTGATGCCCGCCTCCAGGGCCGCCTCGACGACGGCTCGGGTCTGGCCCTCGTCGCAGCGCCTCCCGAAGTTGTTGCAGCCGAGGCCGATCAGGCTGACCTCGAGCGATCCCAGCTTGCGCATCTGCATGGACGTACCTCAGGCGAAGAAGCCGGTGAGCACCGGATTGGTCTGGTCCAGGATCGAGCGCATCCGCGCCTCCACGCCAGCCAGCATGTCCGGGTGGGTGATCACGTAGAGCCGCTCCTCGTTGATGGCCTCGAACACCTTCTCGGCCACCTGCTCGGGAGGAAGCCCGGAGGAGATCACCTGGGCCATCAGCTGCATGCGGCTCTCGTCGACCTCGCGGGCCTGGTCGCCGCCCAGCCCGGCCGGGCGGTTGCGTGACGCCTCGTGGATCCTGGTGTTGACCCACCCCGGGCACAGCACCGAGACCTTCACCTTGGCCCCGGTCATGTTGAGCTCGTGGTAGAGCGACTCCGAGATGGCCACCACCGCGAACTTGGACGCGCTGTAAGGCGACATCAACGGTGGGGACACCAGCCCGGCCAGGGACGCGGTGTTGACCACGTGGGCCTCCTGCCCGTGGGCCAGCATGCCCGGCAGGAAGGAGTGCAGCCCGTGGACGACCCCGAACAGGTTGACCCCCAGAACCCAGCGCCAGTCCTCGATGGACAGCTCCGACACCAGGCCACCGGAGGCGACTCCGGCGTTGTTACACAGCACGTTCACCGGGCCGAAGGCGTCAGTCGCCGCTCGGGCCAGCTCGTCGACCTGGGCCGGGTTGGAGACGTCGGTCACCATGTCAAGGACCTCGGTGCCGCCTCCCCGGAGTGCCTCGGCCGCCTCCTGCAGTGCGGGCTTCTCGATGTCGGCCATCACCAGGCGCATTCCGGCCGCGGCGAACCGGCGGCACAGGGCCAGTCCGATGCCGCTCGCCGCGCCGGTCACGACCGCGGTGCGGCCCTGGAACTCCCTCATGAGCCCGGCCGGCGGAGGCCGCCAAAGAGCTCGCTGCGGGTCGCCTCACCACGGGCGAGGGCGCCACGCGCATGTTCGAGCAGGCTGAAGAACTGGTCGTTGCCGACCCGCTCGGCCAGCGCCAAGGGGATCGACGGGAACGAGTAGTCCTTCTCCGGAAGCGGCGGGTGGTCCTCGACCGGCTTGCGCTCCATGACCTTGTCGATCACCGGGGCCAGCCGGCTGGCCTTGTCCCTCTGTGCCTTCTCGTCGCGCTCCTTGAACTCGGGGAGGACCTCCTTACCGAACAGCTCGAGGCTCTCCATGATGTGCTCGTGGCGGTTCTTGCCGGCCTGACTGACGAACACCACCTGGTCGACACCGCAGTCCTCGAAGCGACGCAGGTACTCGCGGATCTGGTCCGGTGTCCCCACCGCCCCCCGGAGACCGGAGCGGCCCTCCTGCACCACCTTGGCCCCGAGGCGGTCGGAGTTGTTGGCCGCTTGGAACACCGCCTCCGGTGAGTAGCCCTGTTCGGATCGCTGGGCCTGGTACTCGGCCCAGACGTCGGTCACCGCCGGCTGGTGGCGGCCGAACACGTAGTAGTGGGCCAGTGAGTAACCGAAGAAGTTGCCGCCCTCAATCCCTCGGGCCAGCGCCTCCTCTTCGGTCGGGGCGCACATGAACGTGGTGACGGCGGCCACGTTGGGGTTGACGGCGTCACCGATGGGCACGCACTCGCGCTCCAGGGTGGCGTAGTAGTCGTTCACCCAGAGGGTGGCCTCCTCCGGGTTGATGAAGGCGAAGGTGAGGGCGCCGATTCCCTTGGTGGCGGCCAGGTGGATCGTCTCGCGCCGGCTGCAGGCCACCCATACCGGAGGATGAGGCTTTTGGCGAGGCTTGGGCACGACGTTGCGGGGAGGCATCGTCACGTAGTTGCCGGAGTGGCCGGTGAAGGGGGCCTCAGTCATACAGCGGAGGGCGACCCGGAGTCCTTCCTCCCACATCTCGCGCTTCTTGCCCGGATCGATCTCGAAGCCGCCGAGCTCGGCCTCCGACGACGCCTCGCCCGTGCCGAACTCGACCCGCCCGTTCGACACCAGGTCGAGGGTGGCGATCCGCTCGGCCACCCGGGCCGGATGGTTGAACGGTGGGGGGGTCTGGACGATCCCGTGACCGAGGCGGATGTTCTTGGTCCGCTGTGACACCGCGGCCAGGAACACCTCGGGCGCGCTGGAATGGCTGTACTCCTCGAGGAAGTGGTGCTCGACCTCCCAGACGAAGTCGATGCCGAGCTGGTCGGCGAACTCACACTGCTCGAGAGCGTCCTGGATGAGCCGGAACTCCGACTCCTCCTCCCACGGCCGCGGCAGCTGGTGCTCGTAGAAGATGCCGAACTTCACGGGTGTCCTCCCGGGTCGGTGGCGATGGTGTCGGCGATCAGTAGCCGGAGGGTACGTCGGCGGCGGACGCCGGGGTCGGGTCGGCGGGCCTCCAGTCACCGAGGGCGTGGAACTCGTCGAGCACCTCGGATCCCCGGCGGTGGCCGGCGAGGGCCAGGGCGACCTCCTGGGCCAGGGCGGTGCGGTTCTGCTCCTCGAGGATGCCCAGGGACTCTTCGAGGCCCTTGTCCCACAGGCGGCCGACCACCTCGCGGCCGGGGTATCGGCGACCCGACTCGCCGATGAAGGTCCGGTCGCGCATCTCGGTGAGGCTGGTGCGCAGGTACCCGACATGCGGGGTCTCGTCAGCCCGGATGTAGGAGACGAGGCGGGCCGCCTCGCCCTCGCCGGCCACCAGGCCGGTGTCGGACAGCAGAGCTTCGGCCCAGGCGAAGACGTGGAACGCCTTGATCTCGATGAAGAGGACCCGGACCATCGTCGAAAGCAGCATCTCGAGGCCCAGGTCGAGGTCGTGGAAGAGGCGCTGGGCCTGAAAGCGGGCGGTCCGGTCCTCCTGGGTGCCGCCCCGCCCGGAGAGACCCATGCGCTGCAGGATCAGTTGGGTCTGATCGGCCGTCACCGGGTTCTCGAAGGCGATGTCACGCACGGCGAACCACATGCGGTCGTGCCCAGCCTGCTCCTCCCAGCCGGCCTCGTCGCGGGCGTGGGCCTCCACCAGGCCCCGGCCCAGGTGCTCGGTCGCCGTGCCCCGGATGTCCTCGACGAAGTGACGCTGCATGTCGGCCGGGGCCAGGTAGCGGATCATGGCCCCGAAGCCCTCGACCGTTCCGATGCGGGTGAGCGAGGCGATGATCGGGTCGCGGACCCCCTCGCGCAGCAGCAGACGGGCCTGCTCGAGGTTCGGGTAGTTCCCGGGCCACGTCTCGAGGGGGACGTCCATCGGGTCGGCGCCGAAGGTCTCGCGGTGGCTCTGCTGCCAGGCGGCGATGGCCCCGGTCCGGAAGCGGGTGCGGGGCGAGACGTAGTTGCCGTTCTCGTCGAAGCCTCCGTGACACACCACGCCCCCGACCCGCAACGGCTCGGTCACCGCGTGGTCGGCGAGGATCTCCTCGGGCGTGTACTCGAGCTGCAGGTTGCTCATCGCACCTCCCCAGTGTTGACTCCAGAGTGTAAACCCGAGCGTTTACACTTTCAATGTGACCCCGGCCCCGCCCGGCGCCTCCTCGGCGCCCGAGACCTCCAGCCCGGCGGCCGCCGTGGCCAGTCCCCGGCGGTCGACGACCCGGCCGTTGCCCCGGGCCCAGCGCCGCCGGGCCATCGTCGCCGGTGCGGCCCGGGCCTTCGCCACAGGGGGGTTCGACTCGACGTCGATGGAGGACATCGCCGAGGCGGCGGGGGTCTCGAAGCTCATCCTCTACCGCCACTTCGACTCGAAAGAGGAGCTCTACCGCAGCATCGTCGAGCAGGTCTCCGGCCGGTTGGGCGACGAGACGGCCGCCGAGGTGGAACGGGGCCGGCGGCGAGGGGTGTTCGTGCGGGCGTTCCTGGCCGTGGCCCGCGAGGATCCCGACGGGTTCCGGCTCCTCTGGCGCCACGCGTCCCGCGAGCCCCAGTTCGCCGCCTACGGCGAGGAGGTCCGGGCCGCCGCGGTCGCCTTCGCCCGGGTGCTGCTATCGCCTCGTCTCGCCGAGCAGAAGCTGCTCGACTGGTCGGCGGCCACCATCGTGGACTTCCTCGTTCAGGCCAGCCTCAACTGGCTCGACCACGGCCGTCCCGAGGACGACGAGATGTTCGTGGACGTGGCGACCCGCTCTCTCGAGGCGATGTTCCGGAGCTGGTCTTCGTAGCGCCGCGGCTCCGCCGCTCGGCTGCCTGCCGTTTACTGATCGTCCCGCTTGACCCCCCGCAAGCCCGCCCATGCCAGATCGGCCAGGCGCAGGCCGAGTGATTCCGGGCTCGAGCCCTGCCCGGGGGCGAGGTAGCGCCGGCTGGCCCCCTCGGCCATGCCGACGAGCCCGTGGGCCAGCAGCCGCCGGTGGTCATCATCCAGGTCGGTGGTGATCAGGGCGGCGATGGCCGCGGCCATGGCGTCTTCCACCCGCTCCACCGCCTCACTGAATTCGCGGTCGCGCCTCGACGTTCCGCCGAGCAGCAACCGGAAGGCGTTCGGGTTGTCCGACACGAAGCGGAAGTAAGCCGCGAATCCCGCCTGCACCTGGCGGTGAGCGGTGTCGGCGCTGGTGGTCGCCTGGACGATCGTGTCCTGGAGGCGGCGCCCCACATCGTCTAGCAGCTCGAGGTAGAGCGCCCGCTTGGAGCGAAAGTGCTGGTAGAGAACGGGTTTGGTGACGCCGGCGGCTTCGGCCAGCTCGCTCATCGAGGTGCCGTCGAAGCCCCGTTCGGCAAAGACGCGCAGCGCCACGTCGAGCAGCTGCCGGCGGCGGTGTTCGGCGGGAAGGCGCAACCTGGGCGGCGGGCTCACGACCACCCCGGCACGGTAAGGCGGCGGGCGCGTAACCGCCCAATCGGCACGCAACGGTCAACGCCCTGGTCCGTCGCTTCAAAAAGTGGGAATAGGGGTACGCCGGTGGCAGGAAGCCGACCCCGCACTGGAGAAAGAACGCGTCGTGGCGGGACCGCCCAACTCCAAGCCGACTGGCGACACCAGGCGACCGCCCGAGCCGCGGCGGCCCGACTGTGCCGTCAAGTCCTCACTGACGTTGATGTCAGTCCAGCTGAAGCGGCGTCGCTTTCAGATCGGGCCGGGCCGGTCCGAGCGGGGCTGGGCTTAGAGGCCGCGCGGATAGGCGCTAGCAGGGGGACCATCCACCGGTCGTCGGTTTGGCCCGACTGGGATGTCGGGTTGCTACCCAACCCGACGACCCAGTGGAGGTCGG
>JAJPHE010000007.1 GCA_021325435.1 Actinomycetota bacterium
CTTAGGCGAGGGCTTGGCCGGCTTGCCGGTGCGTGGCCCGGCTGCCGAGGTCGCAGCGTCGGGCGTCGCTTGCCTCGCCTCCTCGGCCTGGGCGGCGGCGAACTGACGGGGACGGCGGCCTGCCCGTTGCGCCATGTAGGTCTGCACGTCCGTGGCCCCGCTGCAGATGGTGATGAAGTCGGCGGTGTTCTGGAGATGCACCCTCATCCCCATGGTTTCCCATGCCCGCTTCACCGCCGCTTTGATGGCCAGGATGGTCGACAGCGGCATCCGCGCGATGGTGGCCGCCACCTCCTCGACCCGCTCCTCCAACCGGTGGCGAGGGACGACTTCGTTCACGAAGCCCCACTCCTTGGCCTCCTCAGCCGTGAGGGTCGGCCCGAGGTACAGATACTCGAAGGTCTTCTTCCAGTTCATGAGGACCCAGGGCTCCATGAGCGTCTGGGCTCCAGGCAGGCCGAAACCCTGAGGTAGGGGCATCTGGAAGTAGGCGTCGTCGGAGGCGATCGACAGGTCGGTGAGGTACCCGTAGACGGTTCCGCCGCCTAGGCAGTAGCCGTGGATCTGGGCGACGGTCGCCTTGGGGAACTCCCACAGGTGCAGTGGCGGCCACAGGAAAAGGTCCTGGTTGTGGCTCTTGTGGGTCCGCTCCGGCGTGGGTCCGGTCGTCGGGTAGACCGCTCTCATCTCGTGGGGCTCGACGATGGCGTGGCCGGCGCAGAATCCCGGGCCGTTCGCCTTGATGACGAGAACCTTGATCTCCTCGTCCCGGTCCGCCCAGCGGAGGGCATCCTCGAATTCCCACACCTGCTGGGCGGTCTGGACGTTGGCCTTCTCCGGCGTGTTCATCACGATGCGGGCGACGGCACCGTCCTTCTCGTAGATGATCGTCTCCAGCGTGGTCTGGTCCACTCGCGCCTCCCGTGACCGCCGTTGTGCTGTCAGTCTGGCGGAGCGCTCGTCCACCCGCCCAGATCCCTCGGCGCGTTGTTCGTCAGGCCACGCTGCCCAGGACCTCGGCCGCGGCCACCTCGCCGACGCCGTCGGGCCCGCCGACCTCGCCGACTCGAATCATCAGCAGAGAGATCACCAGGCTGGCCGCCATGATCGCCGCCGCCACGAAGGTGGCCCTGGTGTACCCGTGGGTGATGCCCGCGTTGATCAGGGCGACAGTCGGCGGGCGGTGTAGCGTCGCCACGCCCGCGGTGATGTAGTGGCGGGCGGAGGAGATGGCCACGGTGCCGAGCACGGCCAGGCCGAGGGCGCCACCCACTTGCTGGCCGGTGTTGAGCAGGGCGGAGGCCAGCCCGGTCTCCTCGTGGGCCACCCCGGAGATGGCGGCCACGGTGAGCGGAACGAAGCACTGGCCCATGCCGATGGCGAGCAGGAGCAGCGGCAGGATCAGGTCCAGGTAGGACGAGGTGGGCGTGAGCTGGGTCAGCCAGAACAGACCGGCCAGGGCGCAGAGCGGGCCGGTGATGAGCGGACGGCGGATGCCGACCCGGGTCAGCAGACGGGCGGTGGCCATTGCCGAAACCATGATTCCGAACGACATGGGCAGGAAGGCGACCCCGGTCCGCACGGCCGAGTAGCCGTGGACGTTCTGCAGGTACTGGGTGAGGAAAAAGAACATGGCGAACACGGCCATGCCCAGAGTGAGCATCATCAGGTAGGCGCCGGCCCGGTTGCGGGCGGCGAAGATCGACAGAGGCATCAGGGGCGCCGGCGATCTCAGCTCGATCAGGATGAACGCGCTCAGCAGGACCGCCGCCGCCATCAGGGGAGCGATGGTGCCGACCGCGCCCCACGAGTGGGTGGCGGCGTTGGTCAGGCCGTAGACCAGGCTGAGCATGCCGGCGGTCGCCGTGATGGCGCCGGGCGTGTCGAGACGCCCGGGCCTGCGCTCGGACTCGACGAGGGCCCGGGGCGCCAGCACCAGACCGACGGCACCGATGGGCACGTTGACAAAGAAGATCCACCGCCAGGACACATACGAGGTGAGGACTCCACCGAGGAGGAGGCCGACGGCACCACCGGCGCCGGACATGGCCGAGTAGATGCCCATGGCCCGGTTGCGCTCACGTCCTTCGGCGAAGTTGACGGCTACCAGCGACAGCGCGGTGGGGGAGGCGATGGCCCCGCCGACGCCCTGAAGGCCACGGGTGATGATCAGCCAGGCCTGATCGGTGGCGAAGCCCCCGAGCAATGACGCCCCGGCGAAGATGGCGATGCCGACCATGAACATGCGGCGCTTGCCGTACAGGTCCCCCGTCCGCCCGCCGAAGAGGAGCAGACCCCCGAAGGTCAGGGCGTAGGCGGTGATGAGCCACTCGAGGCTGGCGGCTGAGAAGTGCAGAGCCCGGTGGATGGTGGGCAGGGCGACGTTCACGATGGTGGCGTCGAGGATGACCATGAGCTGAGCGCAGCTGATGACGGCCAGGGCCAGGCCCGGGTGGCGCTTGACGTTGGAGCCAGTCGGAGCGGCGGCGACGGTTGACATGTCAATCCCCTTTTGGGCTGGATGAGACCCGCCGCCGGCGTGGCCCGGTGGCGCCGGCGGTGAGCGCCGGCATCAGGACCTGGTCGACGACGTTCTCGATGAACTCACTGGTGGGCGGCTCGCCGGTGGTGACCACCCGGAACATGCACATGGCGGGCACGATCGTCCCCGGCAGGTCCAGGCCGACCATCTCCGGAAGCTCGCCTCGCTCGACGGCCCGGCGCAGGATCTCCTCGAGCACGACTTTCGGCGGGCGCGAGATCGACGCCATGGCCTCGCGCAGCTCCGGGTGGGTGAGCATCGCCGACACCAGCCCCACCATGACCCGCGTGCGGGGTATCGGCCCGGAGTCCTCCCACAGCCGGGTGGCGAGAGCGATCACGTCCCCCCTGAGGCTGCCGGTGTCGGGCACCGCCGGGCCCATGGCCTCGTTCACGAAGGCGTCGATGACCAGCTCGGCCTTGCTCGGCCAGCGCCGGTACACCGTGGCCTTGCCGGCCCGGGCCCGGGCCGCCACCGCCTCGATGGTCATGCGGTCGTAGCCGATCTCGCCCACCAGTTCGAGCGCCGCCCGGCGCAGGGCAGTGTCGCGCTGGTGGTCGAGCGGTCGACCTCCCGCCACACGGTCTTGATGGGTCTGCGTAGTGGGCATCCGGCAACGAACGAGCGGAACGAAACGGAACGGACCAGTTCCGATACTAGGGCGTGCCGTATCGGCCGGTCAACGTCTCCTGCCGATGGCCCGACTCACGCCGAGGGTCCTGGCACCATGGCGCGGTGGCCGACCTCGACCTTCGCCCTGAGCGGCGGCGCGACGTCGTGGAGGCGCTGAAGGGCGCCCTCGAACGATCGATCCGGCAGTCGGAGGTGAAGCCGGCTGATCGGCTCCCCTTCGGCGCCGACGAGCTGTCCGACATCGAGCTGTCCTGGGTCGTGCCCGACGACTCGTTCGAGCCCGCACTCGACGTGGTGGGACGGATCGCGTCTCACGCCCTCGCCCTGGTGGCGGTCGATCCCCGCTCCGCCGGTTCACCACAGCAGCGGCGCTTCCTGCTGCAGTTCAAGAACCTGCCCCTGTTCTGGAGGATCAATCTCAAAGTGCGATGCGACTCGGCTCCGGGCGTCGAGGACTACGACCCCGGCATGGGCCAAGCACACTCCGAGGACGGCTCCGATCGGGCGGCCCGGGCGTTGATGAACGCGATGGCAGCGGTCCGGGCCCTTCGCCTTGGACAGGTGACGGTGGCCGACCGGCTGATCCAGGAGTCCTTCGAGTGCCTCGAGCACCCGGTCAGCCCGGCGTGGGACCCCGCTCGGGCTCTCCACAACCTCGTGCAGGCGTGCCAGGACCAGGACCCGACCCTCCAGCCGGTGGTGGCGGGGGCAAGGGAGCTGATCGACGTCATGGTGCCGCCCCGGTCGGTGGCCCGACTGGACCAGTCCGCCGCCGCACCTGCGGCAGGACCTATGGGACGGTACGGATCGGCCTACGACTTCCACGTCCACTGGTGGATCCGCGCCGCGGCCTGGACCATCGCCGCCGTCGTGCTGACCCGGAGGAGGCGGGCGGCGATTTTGCTCGCCCCGCTCCCGCTGGAAGGCTTCCTCCTCGGGGCGACCTGGTGGCGGCGCCGGCGCCGGGGGTGGCCGGACGCCCGTCAGTGACCTCTTGCCGATCAGGGGCCTGGGCCAGGCGGTTCTCCTCCGCTGGCTCCGGGCCTCCGCTGACGTCCGTCCGGCAAGGCAGTTCCGCCCAGACGATCTTGCCGTCCGGATAGGTCTCGACCCCCCAAGCCACGCACAGCGCACTCACGATGAGCAGTCCTCGGCCCGACTCGGCTTGGTCGTCGGCGGACTTGGGGTCAGGTGTTCCACGACCTCGGTCGGAGACCTCGATGCGCAGCAGTTCACCGGCCCGGCGGGCGCGCAGCTGGCACCCGCTGGCCGCATGGACCAGGGCGTTGGTGACCAGCTCGCTGACCACGATGCTGGCGTCGTCGGTGCTGCCAATGCATCGCCACCGCCGGCACTGCTGGGCGATGAAAGCCCGCGCCGCCACCACCTGGCGGCGGTCGCCGGTGAGGTCGATGGATGCCGCGTGCCGGGGCCGGGCGACCAGATCGGCCAGCAAATCCACCAGGTAGGCGACACCCTGGTCTTTGAGGACGAATGCTTCGACCTTCTCGGCGACATCGGAGCAGGCCTGGGTCACCGAGCCGGTGTAGACGACGACCTGGGCGTCAGGGGCCACCGCCCGCAGGCCGGCCAGCACGAGCCGACCGGCCAGGTCGGGCAGGCCGAGGTCCAGGACCACGATGTCGGGCTGGTGGGCCCGAGCGGCCTCGATCGCCTCCTCGCCGCTGCCGGCCTCGGCTACCACCTCGAAGCCTCCACGAAGGCGGAGGGTCAGGCGCAGTGCGGTCCTCAACTCGGTCACGTCTTCGACCAACAGGACCGTGGCAGCCACCGCCGCCACGATAGCCAGGCAGTACCAGCCCGTTGCCGGGGTCAGGTGCGGCGCATCACCAACAGAGCGGTGTCGTCGTTCTGTCGAGGGTCCCCCATCCCGGCCAGGATGGCATCGCAGATCTGCTCGGGGTCGGAGGTGATCATGCGGCACACGGCGGCCAGCCGGTCGAGGCTGATGTCGAGGTCCTCCCACCGGTTCTCCACCAGTCCGTCCGTGTACAGGACCACGGCGTCGCCCGGTTGGAGCCGGGCCCGTTCACCCGCCGGCCCCGCCCCCGCCAGCCCCAGCGGCGGCTGGGGGTCCGCGCCCAACCGCTCGACCCCTCCCGCCGCCCGGATCAACATGGCGGGCAGGTGCCCGGCGCTGACGAACGACAGCTCGCCGGAGTCCGGGCGATAGCGGCCGTAGACGGCGGTGGCCATCCGGTCGATGCCCGACTGCTCATGGAAGCGCCGGAGTTGGTCGACCACCTCGGAGGGGGACAGACCTTGGATGGCGTAAGCCCGCAGCGCATGGCGGATCTGGCCCATGGCGGCGGCCGCTCCCATGTCGTGGCCGGCCACGTCACCGATGCTGAAGCCCACATGGCCGTCGGGGAGGGCGACGACGTCGTACCAGTCCCCGCCGACTTCGGCCGCCTCGGCGCCGGGGAGATAGCGGGCGGCGACCTGCAGGCCGCGAACCCTGGGCAGCGCCTCCTGCAGGAGGGCCCGCTGCAGCTCGTGCGCCGCCTTCTGCTCTCGGTCGAGACGCCGGGCGCGGTCGATGACCGCGGCGGCGTGGCCGGCCAGCTCCTCGACCAGAGCCAGGTCGTCCTCCCCGAAGCGGCGCCCCGACCCGGCCGAGACGATGGTCAAGGAGCCGAGGACCCTCCGAGAGAACAGGATGGGCACGGTGAGATAGGAGCTGAACCCCAGCTGCTTCAGAATCCGGTAGTGCGCCTCGTCGCGGGTGGTCCGGCGGAGGAACTCGTCAGACAACTCGGCGGCCCAGCGGGACCGGTGGTCCCTGAGGGTGAGAGCCGCCGGGTGTTCGCTCGACACCTCGGGGGGGAACTCGCGGCGCAACCGCTCCACCAGGGCCTGGCGGGTGGGGTCAGCGTGGCGGGCGGCCATGCGGTGGAGCCGGCCGTCGTCGGCCAGGACGTCGATGAGACAGACGTCGCCCAGCAGGGGCACGGCGATGGCCGCCAGCCGCTCCAGGGCGTCGGCGTAGTCGCTCGCCTCGGCCAGGGCCCGGGCAGCCCGCAGGAGATAGTCCTGGGTCCGCACCAGGGCGGCCTGAGCGGCCTGGGCGGAACGCAGCTCCACGACCAGCGCTTCGCGCTCGCGCTGGGTCTCGGCCCGGGCCAGGATCTCGCCCAGTCGCCGTCCGATCTCGCCGGTCGAGGCCAACAGCCCGGCGTCGGGCTCGCGGGACTCGGTGTCGAAAAGCTCCAACACCCCGGTCACCCGGGCCCCGACGAAGAGGGGGAAGGCCAGGGCGGCCTTCAACCCCACCTCGGCCGCCGCCGACGCCCGGGGCAGGGTGGGATCCAGGGCCAGGTCCGCCTCCCACCTCGGCGCAGCCGAGGCCGCCACCTGACCGGGCAACCCGGCGATCGGGCGGTAGGCCACGTCCTCGCAGGCGGCCCGGAACCGCTCCAGCCCGGGACGCCCCCAGAACTGGTGGAGCGCCAGTCGGTCGTCGGCCTCGACCACCCACAGGGTGGCGGCGTCCCAGCCCAGCGCCGTGGCCACCACCTCGACGACCCGCGCGTGAATCCGTTCGGACTCCGCGACGAGGATCCTGAGCAGGCCCTCGGCCACCTGACTGCGGCGCTCGAGGTCCACGGTGTCAGCGCCGGCCCGGATAGTCGCCACCACCACCCGCTCCGCCTCATAGGCGACGGCCCAGCTGATCATCAGCTCGATCGGGACCTCGGAGCCGTCGGGGCGGAGGGCGGGGACCCGCAGCGGCTGCCCGGGGTGACGGGCGGGGTTGCCGGCCACGAAGGAGGCGAAGCCCTCAAGATGGGCGGCCCGGAGGCGGGCCGGCATCAGCACGCTCAGGGGCTGGCCGACGAGGTCGGCGGGCCGCCAGCCGACCACCGCCTCAATGGCGGGGTTGGCGTAGACGACGGTGCCGGAGCGGTCGGCGGCCAGGAAGCCCTCGACGAGGTCGGCGGCGACCGACCACGGGGCGGGGAAGGCGGTGGAGGTGATGCCTCCGAATACGAACCGCGGTCCCACCGTAGCTGGCGGTTGGATTCGGATCGGCAGCCGGAAACTGGCCCAGGCGAGCTGTCGGGACGAAGTAGCAGCCGCATTGCGGGCGCTTCAGATCCGGACGGGTCAACGCGTGTTTACCGTCAGAGCCGTCTACGCCGAGATGCTTGCGGCCGGGACTGTCTACTCGGAGTCCACAGTCTTCAAGACGATGCAGCGGATGAAGGCTCCGCCGGTGCGGCCGCCGTTCCTTCGTCTTGAGCGGGCCGGCGGTGACGGCTTCCGCGTGGCGTTGGGGGTTTGAAGGCTCAGCAGGAGCCTCCCTGCAACGCCA
>JAJPHE010000081.1 GCA_021325435.1 Actinomycetota bacterium
CTCCGGTTGTATGCGGCTCTGGCCGAGGTGGCCCTAACACCGCCGGACGCTAACCCGCGAGCCTGCGACACGCGAGGGCCAGCCCCCTCGCGTCCATACTGACTAGTTGCGGTCGTAGTCGCCGTCGGAATCGCGCTTGCCGTGGTGCTTGGAAGTCGGCGGCTGCAGGAAACCCTCGAAGTCAAAGCAGCAGGCACCGTCGACCTCGAGCGGCACGTTGTCGGCCTGGGCTTGGCCGTTTGTCGTCTGGCCCTGGGCATGCGAGGCGGCAAAGGCATAGGCGCCGACTTCCTCGAGCAGGCTCCTGGGCGACGGGCGCCCCACATCACCGACCTTGACCATGATCGTGATCGTGCAGGGATTGCGAGCCGACGGCTTGCGCGGGCACGACTCCGTACCACGTTCGGTCGTGCCGCCCGAGCCTGATTCGGGATAGGTCAGCACGTGCGGGTCGCAGGCGCTCACCGAGCAGAGGTCCACGCTGGCGGTCTTGCCGGCGTAGAACGACCTCTGCCCGGATGATGTCGTCGACATCCCCGCGTAGTAGAGGATGTTGCCCATCTGCCAGCGAGTGACGTACTCGAGGAGCTGCGTGCCGGGGATCGTCGACGCGGTCGCGGCCGGCTTGCTCAGGTCCGCGACCCTGGTCGTGACCACCAGCCGGCCGTGGTCGCGGTCCAGGTGCAACGAGCTGCCGAGGATGTCCATGCCCGCGACGTTGTGGCCACCGATGACCGGGTAGCGGGCGTCGCCGGACGGGTCGCTGATGCCGCCCACCGGGGCATTCGATGAGCCGTGCACGGGATGGCCGAACAGCCCCATCCCCGAATCCTGCCGGGCGATCGTGACGAGCGCGGCGCCCGCGTGGTCGAGCGTTTGGTTGCCGCTCGGGGTGAAGCCCGGCTGTGCGAGCCCGTTCGAAGTGTCGTCGTAGATCACCTCCGCGGCCCCGCTGCGGTCGATCGTGACCGTGAAGAAGTCCGCCAGATTGCGGTTGCCCTGTGCGGTGATGCAATCCGATCCGAGCAGGCAGACGTCGTTGTAGTGGGCCGGATGTGGCGACACCCTCACCAGTGTCTTGGCCGGTGCCTTGCCGGTGATCGCGCCCTTGGAGTTGACCGGGAAGACCGCCTGATCCATGAAGACGTTCCAGGCCTGGTGGTTCTGGCTGCTCGGGTCGACCCGCTTGTTGGAGCCGTACCAGACGACGTCCACTCGGCCCGGCCCCCCGGCCTTGATCCACGGGAACACGTTCACGGCGTCACCGGTCCTGGTCGAGCCGTCGGACACCTCCACCGGCCTGGTCCATTTGCGCCAGCCCGAAGCTGCCGAGGCGGCCACCACGTAGACCTGGTCGACGGACGGCTTGTTGGTGTCATTCACGCCGTAGGCGACGAACAGGTTGCGGGCGCTGTCCATCGAGGCGACCGAGAACAGCGTGTCCGGTGACCCAGGCAGGCCGCGCACGATGTGGATCAGTCCGGCCGTGTTAGGGCCGCCCCCCGGTGACTTCGGTGCGTCGAGGAACGTGAGGTTGCCCTGGGCATCGGGGGTCCCGATATTGAGGTCGAGGTCGTAGGTGTTCCCGCTCGGGTAGCCAGCGGCCTGGAAGATCTTGCCGGTCTCCTGGTCGATCGCGGGATAGCCGTCAGGACCGAACGGGCTGTAGATGGCCTCGGTCACGGGCGACACGCCATTGTCCGCGTTCGTCCAGTTCAGACCGTCGGTGCTCTTGTTCCATTCCGCGCCGCTGTTCGGTCCAGGGCCGTTCAGGTTGTTGTACTCCAGGTAGATGAGCGGCGTGCGGCCCTTGTACTTGGAGAGGTGTGGGGTGCCTCGCGGCGGGTCGTAAACGGCCAGCCACGGGCGGTCGGCGCCCGGGTTCAGTCCGCAGGCGTCGAAGCTCTGGCTGACGGTCGCGCCGCCGTTGGTCGTCGTTGCGGAACGGTTGCACACGAGCGCGTACAGGTCGACGAAGAACTCCCTGCCCGTGTGGTCGTAGTTCAGGTCGGTGTCTCCACCGCCTGGCGGATCCTCCTCGCTCTGCTGGGCGGTGGGTACAGGCCCGGGCGTGATGATCCGGAAGGTGCGTCCCCCGTCGAACGACCCCTCCCACATGCTCCGCTGCGTCCCCGTGCCGGTGGGGCCGCTGGCGAACACCTCGCCCCTGGGCAGGTCGACGCTGATGCTCGGCTCACCCCAGGCATGGATCGGGTCGACGATCGTGGGGACCGAGAACGCGATCCGGCCGGCCGCGCGGCTGGTTCCGGCTGCCTGTGAGACGGTCCCGCGTACGGCTCCGGGCGAGGCGGAGCTCAGCGGAGCGGTGAGAGCAATTACCCCCGCCCCCGCAGCTCCAAGGATCGCGGTAGTTAGAAGTCTGCGCACGGCACGCCTCCCAAGATCTAGACCAGACGCGAAGAGGTACCAAGCTTCGCCGGATTCGAAGGTACCCGGCTCCCCCCATGATGCACCATTAAGTGGTTGTTAGGGGGCTCGGCCGGCTAGGCGGCTTCGGCCGGGGAGGGGCTTCGGCCGGCTAGGGGGGCCTCGGCCGGCGAGGGGCCTCGGCCGGCGAGGGGCCTCGGCCGGCGAGGGGCCTCGGCCGGCGAGGGGCCTCGGCCGGCGAGGGGGCCTCGGCCGGCGCCGGCCCCGCCCGGGTGGGAAGAAACTATGCCGTGGCCGAAGTTACGTCCCAACCCGCTCGCGCCCGGGGGCGCCCAATTGCTCGCGCTCGCGGCGAAGGACCCGGAGGCGCCACAGCGCCCGGCCACGCCCCACTGGCACTCCTCACCCACGAGTGCCAACAAAATCCTTGAATAGGGCCAGCAACGAGCTATAGTTGGTGTTCCTTGGCACTCTCGGGCAGAGAGTGCCAACGGACACCGGCATCACTTCAAGCGGAGGTTCATATGAAGCTCAAGCCCCTTGGCGATCGTTTGATCGTGCGGGCAATCGAGGAGGAGGAGACCACGGCTAGTGGCATCGTCCTGCCCGATACCGCCAAGGAGAAGCCCCAGAAGGGCAAGGTTCTTGCGGTAGGCGACGGCAAGGTCAACGAGGACACCGGCAAGCGCACGCCGCTCGACGTCGCCGAAGGCGACGAGGTCCTGTACAGCAAGTACGGCGGCACTGAGATCAAGGTGGATGGCGAGGAGCTGCTCGTCCTCCGCGAGTCCGACGTGCTGGCGAAGGTCCAGTCCTAGTCCGGGACTAACGAGAACGGAGAACTAAGCAGATATGGCACATAAGGAACTGAAGTACGAGGCGGAGGCCCGCAAGGCGCTCGAGCAGGGCGTCGATGCGGTGGCGAACGCCGTCAAGGTCACACTCGGCCCGAAGGGCCGCTACGTCGTCCTCGACAAGAAGTTCTGCGCTCCGACGATCACCAACGATGGTGTGACGATCGCGCGCGAGATCGAGGTCGAGGATGTATTCCAGAATCAGGGCGCGCAGCTCGTCCGCGAGGTGGCGACCGCCACCAATGACGTCGCGGGCGACGGCACCACGACCGCTACGGTCCTCGCCCAGGCGATCGTTCGCCAGGGCCTGAAGAACGTCGCGGCCGGCGCGAACCCGCTGGCGCTCAAGCGCGGCATCGAGAAGGCGGTCGACGACGTCGTC
>JAJPHE010000123.1 GCA_021325435.1 Actinomycetota bacterium
ACGGTGGAGTTGCAGAAGCCGATCGCTATGGACGAGGGGTTGCGGTTCGCTATCCGCGAGGGCGGCCGGACCGTCGGCGCCGGCCGGGTCACCAAGATCCTCAAGTAATCCGACCGGGCCGCCGGCCACCCCGGCGGCCCGCCCATCCAGGAGGGGCCCGATGGCCAAGAACGAGAAGCGGGTGAAGGTCACCCTCGCCTGCGAGAACTGCAAGCGGCGCAACTACATCACGGTCAAGAACAAGCAGAACGACCGCGAGCGGATCGAGATGAAGAAGTACTGCAGGTGGGACCGGCAGCACACGCTGCACCGCGAGACCCGCTGACGGCGTCCTCGCCCGCCCGGCTGGCCGCAGGGGCCCGCTGGGGCGGGGAGACGCCCGAGGCCCTGGTCGACGCGGCCCGGGCCGGTGACCGTTCCGCCTTCGAGGAGCTGGTAAGGGCCACCTACGCCGACACCTACGCCCTCGCCTTCCGGATGACCGGCGACGAGGAGGACGCCAGCGACGTCCTGCAGGAGGCCTACCTCCGCGCCTACCGGGGGCTGCGCCGCTTCCGGGGCGATGCCGCCTTCTCCACCTGGCTGTACCGGATCACCGCCAACTGCGCCTCCACCCACGTGACCCGCCGGGGCCGCACCCGCACCAGCGTGCTCTCCCCCGACGCCGTGGTCCCCGACGATCGGCCCGAGCACGACCCCGAGGCCCGGGCCAGCGTCAACTCCGACCGGGCCCGGGTGGCCGCCGCCGTGGCCGACCTACCGCCCCGGCTGCGGGCCGTGGTCGTGCTGCGCGACGTCTACGACCTGCCCCACGAGGCCATCGCCGCCGAGCTGGGCATCAGTGAGACGGCGGCCAAGGTCCGCCTGCACCGGGCCCGCAAGCGGTTGCGCGAGCGGCTCTTCCCACTGCGGGGAGAGAGCGCCGACGGGAGCGACCCATGAGGTGCGAGGAGGTCGCCGAGCTGCTCCCCGACGTCCTCGAGGGCGGCGCCGGCGCCCCAGCGCGGGCCGTCCGACACGTCGAGACCTGTCTGCGCTGCCAGGCCGAGCTGGCCCAGTACCGCCGGCTGCTGCGGGCCCTGCGCCAGCTGCGCTTCCAGCTGCCCGAGCCGCCGGCCGGACTGCTCTCGTCGCTCCTCGGCGGCGTGGAGGCCTCCGCCGAGCGCCACGCCCTGCGGGCCGCCTTGCTGCGGCGAAGGGTCGCCTACGCCGCCGCCCTCGCCGTGGCCGGGGCCGCCGGGGCGGCGGGCGCCGCCGTGCTCGCCGGCCGCTCCCGCGACCGCATCCGCCTGGCCGGCTGACCTGGGCGGGCGGGCCCGACCGCCCGCTCGGCGACGTCGGCACAGGGCCGATTCGCCCCTGCCGGCGACGGAGGCCCTGATCAGGCCCGGTGCTATCCTCGGCGGGGGCAGGAACCCTCACAGGGCAGTAGCTCAATCTGGCAGAGCACCGGTCTCCAAAACCGGCGGTTGGGGGTTCGAGTCCCTCCTGCCCTGCTCGACGCCATCCAGGCAAGGACGCCGTGAACCGACAGACCAAGCGCATGATGCAGCGCCAGGGCCAGCTGGACGCCGACGGCTCCCCGGTGGGCACCGAGGACGCCCCGACCCGGGCGGTGCCCCCGGCTCCTCGCCCCGCGCCCAGCCGGGTGGCAGGGGCGGCGGCGGGCCCGGTCGGCTTCGTCCGCGAGATCCGCGGCGAGCTGCGCAAGGTGGCCTGGCCCACCCGCGAAGAGGTCACCAACTACTCGGGTGTCGTGATCGTCACCCTGGTCCTGCTGGTGGGCTTCATCTTCGCCCTCAACCTCGCCTTCTCCCACGCCATCTCAGCCCTGTTCGGAACATGAGCGATCTCTCCGCAGAAGAACCCACCAGCTCCACGTCCACCGACGCCGTCTGGGCGGCGGCCGAGGCCGTCGCCGAGGGCCACGCCCCCGACACCGCCCCGGCCGATGACGACGCTGGGGGCGGCGACGCCGGGGGCCACGTGGCCCTGGCCGGCCCCTCCGACGAGGGCGACGCCGCCGTCGAGGTGGTCGACGTCGAGGAGCTGCTCGACGAGGAGGCCGAGGAGGAGGAGGAGCTCCCCCGGGTCGAGAGCCCCTACGACCGGCCCGGCCAGTGGTTCGTGGTGCACACCTACGCCGGCTACGAGAACAAGGTGAAGTCCAACCTCGAGAGCCGGATCTCCTCCATGAACATGGAGGACCGGATCTTCGAGGTCGTCATCCCCATGGAGGACGTCATCGAGTTCAAGGGCGGCAAGAAGGTCGTCGTCCAGAAGAAGGTGTTCCCGGGCTACCTGCTGGTCCGCCTCGACCTCGACGACGACGCCTGGCACGTCGTGCGCGACACCCCCGGGGTGACCGGGTTCGTCGGCCTGGGCTCCAAGCCGACCCCGCTCAGCCGACGCGAGGTCGAAGACATCCTCCAGGTGAAGCAGGAGACGGCGACCGGCGGGGCGGCGGCCAAGAAGACCCGGCCCCGCCTGGAGTACGAGGTGGGCGAGACGGTCCGGGTCCGCGAGGGCCCCTTCGCCGACTTCTCCGGCCAGATCGCCGAGATCAACGAGGACCAGCTCAAGCTCAAGGTGCTGGTCAACATCTTCGGGCGCGAGACTCCGGTCGAGCTCGAGTTCAGCCAGGTCGCCAAGCTCTAGGCCGGCCAGGAGAGAGACGGGAAGAAGCACATGGCGAAGAGACGCGTCGTCGCAGTGGTGAAGATCCAGCTCCCGGCGGGGGCGGCCACCCCGGCCCCACCGGTCGGCACGGCCCTCGGCCCCCACGGCGTGCAGACCATGGAGTTCTGCAAGCAGTACAACGCGGCGACCGAGAACCAGCGGGGCACGGTCGTTCCGGTCGAGATCACCATCTACGAGGACCGCAGCTTCACCTTCGTCCTCAAGACCCCGCCCACGCCGGTCCTGCTCCGCCAGGCCGCCGGCGTCGAGAAGGGCTCGTCGACCACCGGCAAGGAGGCGGCGGGCAGCATCACCGACGCCCAGCTGACCGAGATCGCCCAGATCAAGATGCCCGACCTCAACGCCAACGACATCGAGTCGGCCAAGAAGCAGGTGGCCGGCACGGCCCGGTCGATGGGCATCACCGTCGGCCGCTAGCGCCGCCGTCACCAACCGTCCGGGACGACCTCGCCCGGCGGACCAGCAACGGGGCCCCGCCCCACGGACAGAGGGAGGCAGACATGCCGGCCAGAGGAAAGAAGTACACCGACGCCCTGAAGCGGTTCGATCGCCAGGCCGTCCACGGCCCCGCTGAGGCCATCGAGCTGGTCAAGACCATGGCCCCGGCCAAGTTCGACGAGACCGTCGAGCTCGCCGTCCGGCTGGGTGTCGACCCCCGCCGGGCCGACCAGATCGTACGAGGGACCGTGGCCCTGCCCGCCGGCACCGGCAAGGACGTGCGCGTCGCCGTGTTCGCCGCCGGGGAGGCCGCCGCCGACGCCCGGGCGGCCGGCGCCAACGTGGTCGGGGCCGACGACCTGGTGACCCGGGTCCAGGAGGGCTTCCTCGACTTCGACGTCGCCATCGCCACCCCCGACCTCATGGGCCAGGTTGGGCGGCTGGGCCGGGTCCTCGGGCCCCGGGGCCTCATGCCCAACCCGAAGACGGGCACGGTCACGACCGACGTCGGCCGGGCCGTCACCGAGTTCAAGGGCGGGCGGGTGGAGTACCGCACCGACCGGGTCGGCAACGTCCACGTGCCGGTGGGCAAGGTCTCGTTCGACCGGGCCCGGCTGCTCGAGAACTTCCGGGCCGTCATGGACGAGCTCATCCGGGCCAAGCCGGCCGCGGCCAAGGGCCGCTACGTGAAGTCGGTGACCCTGTCGTCGACCATGGGGCCCGGCGTCCGGGTCGACCCCAACCGGATCCGCCTGACCGACGAGGAGATGGCCGCCGCCTCGGCGTAGTAGCCTCCGCAGCCGACAACCGAGCTTTCTGCCGGAGACATCAGGTGCGCCGCAGGGCGCCTAAGGGGCCGAGAGCCCGCCTGACGAGGCGGACCCCTGGGTGACTGGGCGTTCGTCGCGTGTCCGGCGGGCGCCCTTTCCGTTCCCAGAGGAAGAGCCATGGACAACCCCAGGCCCGAGAAGGTGGCCGTGGTGGACGAGGTCAGCGAACGCCTCCGCTCCACCTCCGGAGCCATCCTCACCGAGTACCGCGGCCTGAAGGTCGGTGAGCTGGCCCAGCTGCGCCGGGCCCTGCGCGAGGTCGGCGGCGAGTACAAGGTCTACAAGAACACCCTCGTCCGCTTCGCCGTGCGCGATCTGGGCCTGGCCGAGCTCGAGGAGCTGCTCACCGGGCCGACGGCGGTCGCCTTCGTCGACGGCGACGCCGCCGCCGTGGCCAAGGCGCTGCGCGACTTCTCCCGGACCAACCCCGCCCTGGTGGTCAAAGGCGGCCTGCTCGGGGGCAAGATCCTCTCCGCCGAGCGGACCTCCGCCCTGGCCGAGCTCCCCTCCCGTGAGGTGCTCCTCGCCCGCTTCGCCGGCGGCCTGGCCGCCCCGCTCCAGCAGCTGGCCGGCCTCATCGCCGCCCTGCCCCGCAACTTCGCCTACGGCCTCAAGGCGCTGATCGACCAGGGCGGCGGCCCGGGCGCTCCTGCCGCGTCGTCCGCCCCAGAGGCGCCGGCCCCGCCGGAGGCGGCTGAGGCCGAAACCCCCGCCGAGGCCGAGGCGCCCGCACCGGAGGCGGCTGAGGCCGAGGCCCCGCCCGCCGCTGAAGCCCCCGCCGCTGACGCTCCCGACGCTGAAGCCACCGACTCGCCCGCCGCCGAGGCGGCACCCGAAGACCCGACCGAACAGCAGTAACCCCTTCAAGGAGACACCAATGGCCGCAACCAAAGAAGAGATCCTCGACGCCATCTCGAGCATGACCGTCCTCGAGCTGTCCGAGCTGCTCAAGGAGTTCGAGGAGCGCTTCGGCGTCACCGCCGCCGCCCCCGTGGCCGTCGCCGGCGTCGCCGCCGCCCCGGGCGGCGGGGGCGAGGCCGCCGCCGCCGAGGAGGAGAAGGACGAGTTCGACGTCGTCCTCTCCGCCGCCGGCGACAAGAAGATCCAGGTCATCAAGGAGGTCCGGGCCCTCACCAGCCTCGGCCTCAAGGAGGCCAAGGATCTCGTCGACAGCGCCCCCAAGCCGGTCCTGGAGAAGGTGTCCAAGGAGGACGCCGAGAAGGCCAAGGCCCAGCTCGAGGGCGCCGGCGCCACCGTCGAGCTCAAGTAGCAGTCGGCTCCGCCCCGCGGGTTCCGGCCGCCGGCGGGTCGGGGCCCCCCACCGGGCCGGGCCCGAATGGCCGCGAAACCCTTGACCTCGGAGGCCCCCAGGCCTTACCCTGCCCGGGAGCCCCGCAGGGGGTTGTGTTGGCGTCCGCCCGCGTCTACTATCGCGGGTTGCCGTGCCCGCCCCCCGAGCGACCCTGATTTCAGGATGCTGCCCAAGCGCGCCCGGACGCTTGTTCCTTCTCGGCCACTCGGCCGACCCGCCCGCGAGCGAGGAGTAGGCCCTTGCCGTCCCGTTCCAAGTCCCCGGAACGCTTTACTTTCGCCAACCTCGACGAGGTTCTGCCGCTGCCTGACCTCGTGGCCATCCAGCGTGACTCGTTCCAGGACTTCCTGAACGAGGGGTTGGCGGAGACCTTCGCCGACATCAGCCCCATCGAGGACTTCACCGGCACCCTTCGGCTGGAGTTGGAGTTCGACCCCAGCGATCCCGACCTCCGCCCGCCGCCGAAGTTCAGCGTCGAGGAGTGCAAAGAGAAGGACATGACCTACGCCGCGCCCATCTTCGTGCGCGCCCGGTTCATGAACGCCTCCACCGGCGAGATCAAGGAGCAGACCGTCTTCATGGGGGACTTCCCGATGATGACGGACAAGGGCACCTTCATCGTCAACGGCACCGAGCGGGTCGTCGTCAGCCAGCTGGTCCGGTCCCCGGGCGTCATCTTCCAGCCCGGGCGCGACGCCAAGACCATCGTCACCGGCACCATCCATCCCTACCGGGGCGAGTGGATCGAGTTCGACGTCGAGGCCAAGCCGGGCAAGGACATCACCGCCGGCACCCGGGTGGCCCGCAAGCGCCGCCTGTCCCTTTTCGTCCTGCTCCGGGCCCTCGGCTACGAGGACGAGGCCCTCCTCAGCCGGTTCGTCCGTCATTTCGACTTCCTCGAAGGCCAGTGGGAGAAGGAGCGCGACCTCGCACCCAGCCGCGAGGAAGCCCTCCTCGAGATCTACAAGCGGGCCCGGCCGGGTGAGCCGCCCTCGGTCGAGTCGGCCCGCGCCTACTTCGAGAACGCCTTCTTCAACCCGAAGCGCTACGACCTGACCAAGGTCGGCCGGCACAAGCTGAACAAGAAGCTGGGCCCCGAGATCGAGAAGATCGCCACCATCCTCGACGCCGACATCGAGCGGCCGGCGGTCGACCAGGGGGTGCTGTCGCCGTCCGAGATGCTGGCCGCCGCCAGCTACCTGCTCCACCTGGCCAACGGCGAGTCGGGTTACCGCCTCGACGACCAGGACCACTTCGCCAACCGGCGCATCCGCTCGGTCGGCGAGCTGATCCAGAACCAGGTCCGGGTGGGCCTGTCGCGGATGGAGCGGGTCGTGCGCGAGCGCATGACCACCCAGGACGTCGAGGCGATCACCCCTCAGACGCTGATCAACATCCGGCCGGTGGTCGCCGCCATCAAGGAGTTCTTCGGCACCAGCCAGCTCTCCCAGTTCATGGACCAGAACAACCCGCTGTCCGGTCTGGCCCACAAGCGGCGGCTCTCCGCCCTCGGCCCCGGCGGCCTGTCCCGCGAGCGGGCCGGCTTCGAGGTCCGAGACGTCCACACCTCCCACTACGGGCGGATGTGCCCGATCGAGACGCCTGAGGGCCCGAACATCGGGCTCATCGGCGCCCTCGCCACCTACGCCCGGGTCAACAAGTTCGGCTTCATCGAAACGCCGTACCACCCGGTGAAGGACGGCAAGGTCGACCGCAACCCCAAGAACGTGGTCTACCTGGCCGCCGACGACGAGGAAGAGCACGTCATCGCCCAGGCCAACGCCGCCCTCGACGAGGAGGGCCGCTTCGTCAACGACCGGGTCCTCGTCCGCCGTGGGCCCCAGGGCGCCGGCGTGCGGGTCGGCGCCACCAGCACCTCCTACGGCACCACCAGCGAGGTCGACTTCGTGCCGCCCTCCGAGGTGGACCTCATGGATGTGTCGCCGAAGCAGATCGTGTCGGTGTCGACGGCCCTGATCCCCTTCATCGAGCACGACGACGCCAACCGGGCCCTGATGGGCGCCAACATGCAGAAGCAGGCCGTTCCCCTCATCGTGCCGGAGGCGCCGTTCATCGGCACCGGCGTCGAGGCCCGCGCCGCCCAGGACGCCGGTGACGTCGTCCTCGCCGAGGGCAACGGCACCATCGCCGAGGTGACCGGCGACCAGATCGTCGTCGAGTACGAGGCCGGCCAGAAGGACCGGCTGGGCAACAACCTCGGTCGCAAGATCTACCGGCTGGCCAAGTTCCGCCGGTCCAACCAGAACACCTCGATCAACCAGAAGTCCCTCGTGTGGGAGGGCGACAAGGTCCGCACCGGCGACGTGCTGGCCGACGGCCCCGCCACCCACAACGGCGAGCTGGCCCTGGGCAAGAACCTGCTCGTCGCCTTCATGCCGTGGGAGGGCTACAACTTCGAGGACGCCATCATCCTCTCCGAGCGGCTGGTGCGCGACGACGTGCTCACCTCGATACACATCGAGGAGCACGAGGTCGACGCCCGCGACACCAAGCTGGGCGCCGAGGAGATCACCCGCGACATCCCGAACCTGTCCGAGGAGATCCTGAAGGACCTCGACGAGCGGGGCATCATCCGCATCGGGGCCGAGGTCGGCCCGGGCGACGTGCTGGTCGGCAAGGTCACCCCCAAGGGAGAGACCGAGCTCACCCCCGAAGAGCGCCTGCTCCGGGCCATCTTCGGCGAGAAGGCACGCGAGGTCCGCGACACCAGCCTCAAGGTCCCCCACGGGGAGTCGGGCAAGGTGATCGACGTGCGGGTCTTCTCCCGCGACGACGCCCACGAGCTGCCGCCCGGCGTGAACCAGCTGGTCCGGGTGTACGTGGCCCAGAAGCGCAAGATCTCCGAGGGCGACAAGCTCGCCGGGCGCCACGGCAACAAGGGCGTCATCTCCAAGATCCTCCCCGAGGGGGACATGCCCTTCCTCGCCGACGGCACCCCGGTCGACATCATCCTCAACCCCCTCGGCGTGCCCAGCCGGATGAACGTCGGCCAGGTCCTCGAGTCCCACCTCGGCTACGCCGCCCGGTGGGGCTGGGACGGCGCCACGCCGGCCCGCAACGGGTCCTCGGTCGACGAGCGCAAGACCCGGCCCCGCACCGAGCCGGCGACATGGATCGCCAGCCCGGTGTTCGACGGCGCCCACTGGGACGAGGCCGACGAGGCGGGCCGGCACCCGACCATCAAGTCGATCTTCGAGAACCTGCACCCCGAGTCGCCCGACGGCGACCGGCTCATCGGTCCCGACGGCAAGGCCACCCTCTACAACGGCCGCACCGGCGAGGTCTACGACAACCCGATCAGCGTCGGCTACGTGTACATCCTGAAGCTGGCCCACCTGGTGGACGACAAGATCCACGCCCGGTCGACCGGCCCCTACTCGATGATCACCCAGCAACCCCTGGGTGGTAAGGCGCAGTTCGGCGGCCAGCGCTTCGGCGAGATGGAGGTGTGGGCCCTCGAGGCCTACGGCGCCGCCTACGCCCTGCAGGAGCTGCTCACCATCAAGTCCGACGACGTCCTCGGCCGGGTCAAGGTCTACGAGGCGATCGTCAAGGGCGAGAACATCCCCGAGCCCGGCATCCCCGAGAGCTTCAAGGTGCTCATCAAGGAGATGCAGTCCCTCTGCCTCAACGTCGAGGTCCTCAGCCGTACCGGCGAGGAGATCGAGATGCGCGAGCTGGACGAGGACATCTTCCGGGCCGCCGAGGAGCTCGGCATCGACATCAGCAGGCCGGAGCGGGGCTCCGACGAGGAAGACGAGCGGCGAGCTCGCGAGAGGAGCTTCTAAGTGCTCGACGTCAACAACTTCGACCGTCTCCGAATCGGTCTCGCCACGGCGGACTCCATCCGGACCTGGTCCCACGGCGAGGTCAAGAAGCCCGAGACCATCAACTACCGCACCCTGCGCCCGGAGAAGGACGGGCTCTTCTGCGAGAAGATCTTCGGTCCCACCAAGGACTGGGAGTGCTACTGCGGCAAGTACAAGCGGGTGCGCTTCCGGGGCATCATCTGCGAGCGCTGCGGGGTCGAGGTCACCCGGTCCAAGGTGCGGCGCGAGCGGATGGGCCACATCGAGCTGGCCGCCCCCGTGGTGCACATCTGGTACCTGCGGGGCACCCGCTCGTGGCTGGCCTACCTGCTCATGGGGACCGAGGCCCGCGAGGAGCTGAAGGCCAAGCAGCTCGAGAAGGTCATCTACTTCGCGGCCAACCTCGTCACCTGGGTGGACGAGGAGAAGCGGCACACCGATCTGCCCAACCTCGAGGCGGAGCTGCTCGAGGAGCTGGCCGACATCGAGCGCCAGCGCGACCTCGAGATCGACAAGCGGTTCAAGGCCCTCGAGGACGAGATCGCCCAGCTCGAGAAGGAAGGGGCCCGCGACGCTGAGGTCAAGGCCCGCCAGAAGGCCGGTGAGAAGGAGGTCTCCACCCTGCGCGAGCGGGCCCAGGCCGAGCTCGACCTGGTCCGCCGGTCCTTCGACGAGTTCCGCGACCTGTACCCCCGCAAGATCATCGAGGACGAGCTGCTCTGGCGCGAGCTGAAGGACCGCTTCGGTGACTACTTCGAGGGCGGCATGGGTGCCGAGGCCATCGCCCGGCTCATCGCCCGCATCGACCTGGACGAGGAGGAGAAGAAGCTCCGCGACCAGATCGAGCCCGAGGAGGGCAAGCGACCGCTGTCGGCCCAGCGCAAGCAGAAGGCCATCAAGCGGCTGAAGATCGTCTCGGCCTTCAACCGCCGCGACGAGAACGAGCGCCGGGTGAACGACCCGCGGGCCATGATCCTCGAGGCGGTGCCGGTCATCCCGCCCGACCTTCGCCCCATGGTGCAGCTCGACGGCGGGCGCTTCGCCACGTCGGACCTCAACGACCTCTACCGCCGGGTGATCAACCGCAACAACCGGCTGAAGAGGCTGCTCGACCTGGGCGCCCCCGAGATCATCGTCAACAACGAGAAGCGGATGCTCCAGGAGGCCGTCGACGCCCTGTTCGACAACGGCCGCCGGGGCCGGCCCGTCACCGGGCCGGGCAACCGTCCGCTCAAGAGCCTGTCCGACATGCTCAAGGGCAAGCAGGGCCGGTTCCGCCAGAACCTGCTCGGCAAGCGGGTCGACTACTCGGGCCGTTCGGTCATCGTGGTCGGGCCCACCCTGAAGCTGCACCAGTGCGGCCTGCCCAAGCAGATGGCTCTCGAGCTGTTCAAGCCGTTCGTCATGAAGCGGCTGGTGGACGCGGAGCTGGCCCAGAACATCAAGTCGGCCAAGCGGATGGTCGAGCGGCGCCGGCCCCAGGTGTGGGACGTGCTCGAGGAGGTCATCAAGGAGCACCCGGTGCTGCTGAACCGGGCGCCGACCCTGCACCGCCTCGGCATCCAGGCCTTCGAGCCCATCCTGGTCGAGGGCAAGGCCATCCAGATCCACCCGCTGGTCTGCACCGCCTTCAACGCCGACTTCGACGGCGACCAGATGGCCGTGCA
>JAJPHE010000018.1 GCA_021325435.1 Actinomycetota bacterium
CCTCCACGGCTGCCTCCGAAACGGCACCCTCTACGACGAACACCTCGCCTGGGGACACCGATCCACAGCTGCCGCTTGACGAGTTAGGGCCGTGGGATGTCTAACCGGGCGGACCCGGCTGCTAACCTCTCCGGGTTCGTCTCCCAGCCCAGGACGTGTCGTGGCCAACATCAAGAGCCAGATCAAGCGCAACCGCCAGAACGAGCGGCGCCGCCTGCGCAACAAGGCGGTCCGATCGGAGCTCAAGACGCGGGTCAAGAACGTGGTGCACGCCGCCGAGGGCGGCACCGAGGAGACCGCCGAGCTGCTGAAGCAGGCCGTCAAGCGGCTGGACAAGGCGGCGGCCAAGGGTGTCATCCACAAAAACCAGGCCGCCAACCGCAAGTCGCGCCTGATGCGCAAGCTGGCCCGGATCAGCGCCGCCCAGACCCAGTAGCGGCCCGCCTCCTCGTCGGGGGGGCCAGCCGGGCCAGGCGGGCGACCAGCACCTCGAGGACCGCCTCCTCCTGGGCCCCGGTCTCCCCCCGCAGGTCGAGGTCGGCCTGGCCCAGCAGGCTCACCGCCCGTCGCACGGCCTCGGGCCCGAGGCGCGACAGCTGGGCCCGGGCCTTGGCCGCCGGATAGGTGCTACGGGTTCCGAGGACCGCCGCCGCCTCCTCGTCGCTGGAGACACCGGCCCCGTCCAGACGCAGCATCGAAGTGAAGTGGCGGTGCAGGGTGGCGAGGATCACCAGCGGGTGGCGTTGGCCGGCCCCGGTGAGCCGGTGCAGGGCGGCCAGCGCTCCCGCCACGTCGGCCCGGTCGATGGCATCGGTCAGCTCCCACGGCGCCGTGCTTCCGGCCTCGCCCAGGAACGGCTCCAGCTCCTCCGGGCCGACGACGGCCCCCTCCCCGTAGGCCGCGGTGAGGGCGCCGAGGATGCCGGCCAGGCGGCCGAGGTCCTCCCCGAGATGGTCACCCAGCAGCGACACCGCCGCCGGGTCCAGACGCAAGGGCGCCTCGCGGAGGCGGGCGGCCAGCCACTGGCCCCTCCCCCGTCCCGAAGGCACGCCGGCATCGACCAGGTGCCCCGCCTTGCGGACGGCCTCAGCGAACCGGGCGGGCACCGCCGCAGTGGTGGCCAACACCAGGCTGGTGGTGCCCAGCGGATCGGCCAGGTAGGAGGCCAGCCGGTCGAGGTCGTCGGCCCGCAGCTTCGAGATGTCGCGGACCACGACCACCCGTCGGTCGGACAGGAACGCCGGGGTCAGGCAGGCGTCGATGACGGTGCCGACGTCGAGATCGTCGCTGGTCAGGTCTTCGACGCCGAAGCCGCCGGAGTCCTCCCCGACCAGCTCGGCCAGCACGTGGGCGACCGACTGGGACACGAGGGACGGGTCCGCCCCTTTCACCAGGTAGACGGCCGCCGGCTCGGTGGTCACGCCGACCTGGCCTCGAGGATGGCGGCCAGGCTGTCGCGGACCCGCCGGGTGCCTTTCACGTCGTGCACCCGGAGCAGCCGGCAACCCCGAGAGATGCCGAGGGCGCAGGCCGCCAACGAGGCGTGGCGACGCTCGCCGATCTCGAGATCGAGGAACCGTCCGAGGAAGGTCTTGTTGGAGGCGGACAGCAGCAGGGGGTGTCCCAGGCCGGCCAGCCGGTCGGAGGCCCTGAGGAGGACGAGGGACTGCTCCCATGTCTTGCCGAGGTCGAGGCCGGCGTCCACGACCACCCGCTGGGCGGGGATGCCCGCCTCCTCGGCCCGACGTCCCATCCGGCGCAGGGCATCCTCGACGGTGGCGACCACGTCGTCGTAGTGGGGGTCGGGGTCGGGGACCCGGGGGGCCAGGCGGATGTGGGTGGCAACGACGGCGGCGCCGGCGGCGGCGGCCACACTCAGGTAATGGGGGTCGGCGAAGCCGCTGATGTCGTTCCCCATGACCGCTCCGGCGGCGAAGGAGGCGTCGGCGACCGCCGCCCGCCAGGTGTCAACGGAAACCGGCACGTCGAAGCGGGCCCCTAGCGCCTGGACAGCCGGCACCACCCGGTCGAGCTCCTCCTCCAGACCCACCTCGTCACCGGGGCCGGCCTTCACCCCGCCGACGTCGAGGATGTCCGCCCCCTCGTCCACGATCGCCGCCGCCCGGTCGACGAACACCGCCATGTCGAAGTGGGCGCCCCGGTCGTAGAACGAGTCGGGGGTGCGGTTGAGGATCCCCATCACCAAGGCCCGGGTGGTGAGGTCGTAGCGCCGGCCGCCCAGGTCGAGGACCAGCTGACCGACGAGCGCCACGCTCTAGAACAGCCGGGCCGTCAGCGCCTTGCGGTAAGCGGCGGTGCGGGGGTCGTCGGGCCCGAGAGTCTCGAGGATATCGACGAACTCCTGCCGGGCGGCGTCGTCGGACTTGACCCGCTCGAGTAGGGCGTCGAGGCGGTCCTCCAAACCGTCGCCACCGGGCGCCTGCCCGCCCAGGCGGGCCCGGGCCGACACCCGCCGGGTGTCGGCTGTCTCCGGAATCCGAGCCAGCAGGGCCAGGGCCTCGTCAGCCTCGCCCCGGTCGACCAGGAGGTCGGCGAGGGCCACCACGGCTCCGGCGTGATCCGGCTCGATCTCGAGGGCCCGGCGCAGCGAGTCCTCGTCACCGGCCTTGGTCAGGCGGTCGGCCTCCGACTCCCCCGGGGCCAGCCGCGACACCCAGTCGGCGACCGCGGGCTCGGGCAGGGCACCGATGAAGCTGTCCACCACCTGGCGGCTGCGGATGGCGTAGACAGCCGGGATCGACTGGACCCGGAAGGCGGAGGCCACGTTGGGGTTCTCGTCCACGTTGACCTTGGCCAGCTCGACCTGGCCGCCGGTGGCCCCGACCACCCGCTCGAGGATGGGCCCGAGGGTCTTGCACGGCCCGCACCACGGCGCCCACAGGTCCACCACGACGGGTACCTGGTCGGAGCGCTCGAGGACGTCGCGCTCGAAGGTGGCATCGGTGACGTCGATCATCGTCGGACTGACCTTACCCGCCTGCGGCGTCTAGGTTTCCGGGGATGGAGTCCCAGGTCGAAGGCATTGACGTGCCCAAGGTCAGCGCATGGCTGGAGGCCAATATTCCCGGCGCGTCGGGTCCGTTCTCCTTCGAGCTGATCGCCGGCGGCCGCTCCAACCTGACCTTCAAGGTGACCGGCGGTGACGGGGCGCGCTACGTGCTGCGCCGGCCGCCAATCAGCCACGTCCTGCCCACCGCCCACGACATGAGCCGCGAGCACCGGATCATCGCCGCCCTCGGCCCGACCCCGGTGCCGGTCCCCCCCGCCCTGGGCTACTGCGGCGACGAGGAGGTCAACGGAAGGCCGTTCTACGTCATGGGTTACGTGGAGGGCTACATCCTGCGCGAGCAGTCACTCACCCAGAAGGTCCTCGACGAGAGCGCCCGTCGGGTCGCCGGAGAGGACCTCGTCGACGTGCTGGCGGCCATCCACGCGGTCGACGTCGACTCGGTGGGCTTGGGCGACCTGGGCCGGCGGGAGGGCTACATCGAGCGTCAGCTCAAGCGGTGGTACGGCCAGTTCCGCCAGTCCATCGAAGGTCGCGACCGCCAGGTGCCCGCGGTCGACGACGTGCACGAGGTGCTGTCGAAGCAGATCCCCCCGCAGGGTCCGGCGACCATCGTCCACGGCGACTACCGGCTGGACAACACCATGCTCGGCGACGACGGCAAGGTCCGAGCCGTGCTCGACTGGGAGATCTGCACGCTGGGCGACCCCCTCGCCGATGTCGGCCTGCTCACGGTGTACTGGTCCGAGGCGGGCGACACCCGTTCGGCCCTCGGCTCGGTCGCCCCCACCGCCCTGCCCGGCTTCCCGACCAGGGCTGAGCTCGCCGATCGTTACGCCGCCCGTTCGGGGCGCGACCTTTCCGACCTGCCGTTCTACGTGGCGTTCGGATACTGGAAGCTGGCCTGCATCCTCGAGGGGGTCTACGCCCGCTACGAGGGCGGGGCCATGGGCGGTGACCGTTCCGGCTTCGAGTTCTTCGGGGAGCAGGTCGCCTCGCTCGCCGAGGCCGCCCGCCAGGCCGCCGCCTCGGTCTGAGCGTGGCCTACCACACCCGTCTCCCCACCCGGCAGCCGTCGAACCCCGTTCTCGTGGTGCACCTCGACGGCTGGGTCGACGCCGGGCTGGGCGGGGCCACCGCCGTCGCCTCCCTGCTCGAAGCGGGCCCCACCGAGACCGTGGCCCTCTGGGACTCGGAGGAGCTCATCGACATGCGGGCCCGGCGCCCGATCGTCAAGATCGTCGACGGCATGAACGTTGGTCTCACCTGGCAGGAGATCCGCCTGCTTCTGACCACCGACCGGTCCGCCAACGACATGCTCCTGCTGGTGGGCCCGGAGCCGGACGTGCGGTGGAAGACCTTCGCCGGCGAGGTGGTGGAGCTGGCCCGCCAGCTGGGGGTAAGGATGGTCGTGGGCCTGGGGGCCTTCCCGGCGCCGGTGCCCCACACCCGTCCCGTGCGCCTGGCCTCCACCGCCACCGACGAGTCACTGGCCATGCGGGTCGGCTTCGTGCCCGGAATCATCGAGGTGCCTGCGGGGGCCAACGCCGTGTTGGAGGACGCCTTCCGCGACACGGGGATCCCCGCCGTGGGGTTGTGGGCTCGGGTGCCCCACTACGTGGCCGCCCTGCCCTACCCGGCGGCCGCCTCGGCCCTGGTCGGCGGCCTCGCCATGGTGGCCGGGCTGTCCCTCGACACCACCGAGCTCGACACCGCGGCCGACGCCGCCCTGCAGCGGGTGGAGGCCCTCATCGCCAACAGCACCGACCACCAGGCCATGGTCCGCCAGCTGGAGTCGACCGTCGACTCCTCGGAGGGCAATCCCCTCCAACTCGGGGAGATCCCCTCCGGCGACGAGCTGGCCGCCGAGCTGCAGCGGTTCCTGCGAGGTGAGCAGCCCGGCTCCGGGGGCTAGCGTCGTCCGGCGATGATGGTCGACGGAGCAGTCAGCGCCAATCTGTCCGAGGTTCCGGCCGAGGCCCGGGCGGCGGAGGAAGCCGGCTACGACGGGGTGTGGACGTCGGAGACCGGCCACGACCCGTTCCTGCCGCTGGTGCTAGTGGCGGAGCACACCGACAGGCTCGACATCGGCACCGCCATCGCGGTGGCGTTCGCCCGCAACCCGATGAACCTGGCCATGATGGCCAACGATCTCCAGTGGCAGTCGAAGGGTCGCTTCAATCTTGGCCTCGGCTCCCAGATCAAGCCCCACATCGAGAAGCGCTTCAGCATGCCGTGGTCCCACCCGGCGCCGCGTATGCGCGAGCTCGTCCTGGCCATGCGGGCCATCTGGGCGTCTTGGAACGATCGGGCCAAGCTCGACTTCCGGGGTGACTTCTACACCCACACCCTCATGACCCCGTTCTTCGACCCGGGCCCCAACCCGCACGGCACGCCCAAGGTCTTCCTGGCCGCGGTGGGCACGACGATGACCGAGGTGGCCGGCGAGGTCTGCGACGGCATGCTGGTCCACGGCTTCACCACCGAGCGCTACCTGCGCGACGTGACCATCCCGGCCCTCGAGCGGGGCTTGGCCAAGGCGGGCCGGTCGCGCCAGGACTTTCAGATCTCGTACCCGGCATTCGTCGTCACCGGCCGCGACGAGAAGGAGATGGACCAGGCGGCCGGGGCCGTGCGGCGTCAGGTCGCCTTCTACGGATCCACCCCCGCCTACCGCGGGGTGCTGGAGGCCCACGGCTGGGGGGACCTGCAGACCGAGTTGAACGCGCTGTCCAAGCAGGGTGAGTGGGAGCAGATGGGCAAGCTGATCGACGACGAGATCCTGGGAGCCTTCGCCGTGGTGGCCGAACCCGACCGGGTCGCCGAAGGCCTGCTCCGTCGCTACGGCGACCTCGTCGACCGCCTCAGCTTCTACGCCCCCTACAGCCGCGACGCCGAAGCGTGGCGCGGCGCCCTGGCCAGCCTCAAGGCCGGTTAGACAACCACGTTGACCAGCCGGGGCGGCCGGCTGATCACCTTCTTCGCCTGCCGTCCCCCGAGCAGCTCCACCACCCGAGGCGACGCCAGGGCCACCGCCTCGGCGTCCTCGGCGCTGATGTCGGCGTCCACCGCGATCCGGTCGCGCACCTTGCCGTTGACCTGGACGATGAGCATCACCTTCTGCAGGCGGGCCAGCTCGGGGTCGGCCTGGGGCCAGCTCATGGCGTGGATGCGGCCTCCACGCCGTCGCTCCCACAGCTCGGCGGTCATGTGCGGCGCCATGGGCGCCAGCAGCAACAGGGCGGTGTCGAAGGCCTCGTCGAGCGTCTGGCGCCGGGCACCCGATCGCACGTACTCGTAGAGGGTGTTGGTGAACTCCATCAGGGCGGCGACGGCCGTGTTGTAAGACCAGCGCCCGTAGTCCTGGTCGACCTTGGTGATGAGGCGGTGGGTGGCCCGCTCGATCTCGACGTCGGCGTCCTGTTCGGCCCGGTCGCCGATGTCGCCATCCACCTGGCCGGTGCCCAGTCGCCACAGCCGGTTCAGGAAGCGGAAGCAGCCCTCGACGCTTACGCCCTCCCAGTCCACGTCGTCGGCGGGCGGGCCGGCGAACAGGTGGGAAAGGCGGAGGGCGTCGGCGCCCACCTCGGCCAGCACCTCGTCGGGACTGACCAGGTTCCCCTTCGACTTCGACATCCGGGTGCCGCCCAGGCGGACCATGCCCTGGGTGAACAGCCGGCTGAACGGCTCGCGCAGGCCAGCGGGGGCGAGGCCGACGTCGGCCAGAGCCTTGGTGAAGAAGCGGGCGTACAGCAGGTGCAAGATGGCATGCTCGATGCCGCCGATGTACTGGTCGACCGGCATCCAATGCTCGGCCGCGGCCGGGCTGAAGGGCTCGTCGGTGGCCCAGGGGTCGCAGAAGCGGAGGAAGTACCACGACGAGTCGACGAAGGTGTCCATGGTGTCGGTCTCGCGCTCGCCCTCGCCCCCGCAGCTGGGGCATTTCACCAACCGGAAGCCATCGTGGAACTTGAGCGGCGACTCGCCGGTCGGGCGGAACTCGACGTCGTCGGGCGCCAGCACCGGCAGCTCCTCGTCCGGCACCGGCACCGCCCCGCAGTCGGCGCAGTAGACGATCGGTATCGGGCAGCCCCAGAAGCGCTGGCGGCTCACCAGCCAGTCGCGCAGGCGGTAGTTCACCTTGCGGACGCCTAGGCCCTTCTCCTCCAGCCACTCGATCGCACGTTGCTTTGCTGCCGCCACCTCGAGGCCGTCCAGCCACTCGCTGTTGATGGCCGGGCCGTCCCCCGTGTAGGCCTCGCCCTCCCAGTCCTCGGGCGGCTCGACGGTGCGGATGATGGGCAGCCCGTAGGCCTTGGCGAAGTCCCAGTCGCGCTGATCCTCGCCGGGGACAGCCATGATCGCTCCGGTCCCGTAGCCCATCAGGACGTAGTCGGCCAGATAGACGGGGATCGACCGACCGTTGAACGGGTTCGCCACATGGCTGCCGGTGAACACACCCCGCTTCTCCAACGGTCCTTCGGTCGACTGCCGCTCGATCTCGCTGGTGCGTCGGACCCGCTCGACGAATGCTTCGACGTCCGGGCGCCGGTCCGCTGTCGTGAGCTCCGCGACCAGCGGGTGCTCGGGGGCCAGGACGGCGTAGGTCATGCCGAAGCTGGTGTCAGGCCGGGTCGTGAACACCCGCAGCTTCAGATCGGGCCGACCCTCCACAGCCAGGTCGAACTCCGCCCCCTCGGAGCGGCCGATCCAGTTGCGCTGCATGGTCTTCACCCGCTCGGGCCAGTCGAGCCCGTCCAGGGCGGCCAGCAGCTCATCGGCGTAGTGGGTGATCCGGAAGAACCACTGCTCAAGGTCGCGCTTGGTGACGACGTCGCCGGACCGCTCACAGGTGCCGTCGGCCAGGACCTGCTCGTTGGCCAGGACCGTCTGGCAGCCCGGGCACCAGTTCACCGGGGCCATCGCCCGGTATGCCAGACCGGCCTCCAGGAAGCGCTTGAAGATGACCTGGTTCCAACGGATATAGGCGGGGTCGTGGCTGCGGATCTCGCGCCGCCAGTCGTATACGGCGCCGATGGCCTTGAGGCTGGACTTCAGCTCCTCGATCCGGGCGTCGGTGAAGGTGCGGGGATGGACGCCGGTCTGGATGGCGGCATTCTCGGCAGGCAGGCCGAAGGAGTCGAACCCGATCGGGGACAGCACGGCCTGGCCGTTCATGGTCCGGTGCCTGACGATCAGGTCCCCGAAGGTGTAGTTCCGGACGTGTCCCATGTGGGCCCGGCCGCTGGGATACGGGTACATGCAGAGGACGTAGTAGGCGGGGCGGGGGTCGTCCTGGGCGACCTCGTAGGTGCCCTCGGAGGCCCAGCGTTCCTGCCATTTCCGCTCGACGGCGGTGAAGTCGTAGGCCTCTGCCATGGGCGGAGATGGTACCGACGCCTCCGGGCCGGGCCGGCGGCTTTACCTGGGGCAGGTCGGGAGCCGGGGTGGGGGGTGATAATCTGCCCTGGCTCCCGGGGGCGTAGCTCAGTTGGTAGAGCGCTTGCATGGCATGCAAGAGGTTCGTGGGTTCGATTCCCATCGCCTCCACCGA
>JAJPHE010000111.1 GCA_021325435.1 Actinomycetota bacterium
CGCCCCGGTGGGCGGGGGGGCCCGGCATCTCGATGTCCAGGCCGGCGAGCAGCGCCTCGGCCGTGGTGTGGGTGCCGTGCCAGTCGGAGACGACGGCGCCATCCCAGCCCCATTCGTGGCGCAGCAGTGTGGTCAGCAGCCACCGGTTCTCCGAGCACCAGGTGCCGTTGAGCTTGTTGTAGGCGGACATCACCGCCCACCCACCGGCTTCGAGCAGGGCCGCCTCGAACGGGACCAGGTACGCCTCGCGCAGGACGCGCTCGTCTACGTCACTGCTGATGGTGAACCGTTCGAACTCGGAGTCGTTGGCTACGAAGTGCTTCACGCACGAGGCCACGCCAGTGCTCTGCACGCCGGCCACGTAGGCGGAGGCCAGGGCGGCCGACAGGACGGGATCCTCCGAGAAGCACTCGAAGTTGCGCCCGGACAACGGGTGACGGTGGAGGTTGACGGTGGGGGCCAGGAGCACGTGGGCGCCCTTGGAGCGGGCCTCGGCCCCGAGCGCCTCTCCGACGGCGCCCACGAGATCGGGGTCCCACGTGGCTCCGAGGGCGGTCCCGCACGGGAAGCACATCGACCGGGCGCCGCCGGCGAAGTCCGCTCCCCGGGCGCCGTTGGGCCCGTCGGACATCTTGATCGGGCCGATCGGGTCGTCGCCCACCGCCGGGGTGGTCCACTGGTCGACACCAGCCAGCATGGCCACCTTCTCCTCGACCGAGAGACGGCCGACCTGCTCCTCGATGGTCACGCGCTTCCCCCGCTGCTCGGGCGGCGACCCGCCGGGCCCGACCCTACCGGGCTAGGCCTCGGCCCCGGCCCGGCGCAGCGGGGGCTGATCCTCCCAGTCGATCCGGTTGGCGTAGGACCAGAGCCGCTCGAGGTCGTAGTAGTGCCTGGCCTCCTCGAGGAAGACATGGACGACCACGTCGCCGTAGTCGAGGAGCACCCACCGGGCGTCGTCCAGGCCCTCGATCCGCAAGGGGACGCCCAGGCCCGCCTGCTTCACCTTGGCCTCGACCTCTTCGGCGATGGTGCGCACCTGACGGTCGTTGGTGCCGCTGGTGATCACGAAGGCGTCGGTGATGGCCAGCAGCGGCCCCACGTCGAGCACCACCGTGGCCACGCCCTTCTTGTCGGCCGCCGCCCGGGCGGCGGTGACGGCGAGAGCCCTGGTGGGCGTCACGCCGGTGGCCCGCTCAACCAAGATCGCCTCTCATCCGCGGCTCAAGCGTACAGACCCCGGTCGCGGATGACGCGGACGACGGGCGCGGGGATCAGGAAGTCGAGGGGCCTGCCGTCCGCCGCCCGGGCCCGCAGGTCCGTGCTCGATATCGATAGCGCCGGGATCTCCACCGCTTGCATCCGCCAGCCGACCAGGGTCGAGGGCGGCGTCCAGCCGGGCCGGTTCACGACGACCAGGGTCGCCTCTTTTCGTACCGCGTCGATCCTCTCCCAGGTGTGCAGCTCGTCGGCCAGGTCGGCCCCGACCATGAGGAACAGCTCGGAGCCCGGTTCCTGTTCCCGGAGGGCCTGCAGGGTGTCGGCCGTGTAGGAGGGGCCACCCCGCTCGATTTCGAGGGAACAGGCCTCGAGGCCGGGGATCCCCTCGACGGCGGCGGCGACCATGGCCAGGCGGTCGGGGGCAGGGCTGACGGTGCGGTCCGCCTTCTGCCAGGGGGCGTTGGCTACCACCATGAGCACCCGGTCGAGGGCGAGGGCGTGGCGGGCGTTCACCGCCGCGACCAGGTGCCCGACGTGAACCGGGTCGAAGGTGCCTCCGAACACCCCGACCCGGGACGCCCCCACGCCTGCGGCCTAACGCCCGGCCAGGCGGGACACGACCTCGGCGAAGGCCTCCATCTCGGGCTGATGGACCACCACGTAGTTGAAGCCCCACCGCTGGCGCCGGGCCTCGAGGGTCTCGCAGATGAAGTCGACCGAGCCCGCCAGGGCGAGCGGTATGTCGAGGGCCTCTTCCGGGTCGAGGCCGAACATGGGGGCGATGTTGGCCGCCATCTCCTTGGGCTCGACGCCGACCTGCACGAAGAAGGTGAGGCACTGCAGCTCGAGCTGGTCGAACCGCTCCCCCGCCCCGTCGCGCACCCAGGCCACCCGCTGGTCGAACTTGGCGGGCACCGACTCGGCCGCCGTCTCGGCGCCCACATATCCGGCGGCCAGGTTGGGGTTGATGCCCACGATGTCGGCGTGGCGGCCGGCGATGCCGAGCACCCGCCTGCTGCCGCCGCCGATCAGGATGGGCGGGCCGCCCGGTGTGTGGGGGCGGGGATGACCCTGGGCCCCGCTCAGCTGGTAGTGCTTGCCCTTGAAGGTGCAGCTGCCTTCCGCCAAGAGTTCCTTGATGACCTGGACGCCCTCCTCGAACCGCTGCACCCGGGTGGCGGGGGGGTCGTAGGCGATGCCGGACTCGTCGTAGTCGCTCTTCATCCAGCCGGCCCCGATCCCCGCTTCGAGGCGGCCCTCGCTGGCCAGGTCGAGGCTGGCCAGCTCCTTGGCCAGCACCAGCGGGTGGCGATAGTCGTTGTCGAAGACCAGGCTCCCCACCCGCAGGGTCGTGGTGGCCTCGGCGGCCACGGTGAGGGCCACGATCGGGGCCCACTGGTCCCCGAAATGGTCGGGCACGAACAGGGTCGAGTAGCCCAGGTCCTCGGTCTTGCGGGCCAGGTCACGCCAGGCCTTGCCGGTCGGGGCCCCGTCGACTTGGACGGCGAAGCGGAAGGGTCGCATGGGCGGGCAGCGTACGGACCCGGCCAACTGCTTTGCCAGAGTGCCCGGATTAATCCACGCTATAGGGGTGACCCCGTGGAGCCCGGACAGCTGGCGGACGCGCCCGGCGGACCAGCAGCCGGACTGGCCCGACCAGGCCCGGCTGGACCGGGCCCTGAAGACGCTGGCCGGCCTGCCGCCGCTGGTGTTCGCGGGGGAGGCCCGCTACCTCACCGACGCCCTGGCCGAGGCGGCCGCCGGGCGGGCCTTCCTCCTGCAGGCCGGCGACTGCGCCGAGTCCTTCGCCGAGTACTCGGCCGACTCGATCCGCGACAAGCTCAAGGTGATCCTCCAGATGGCGGTGGTCCTGACCTACGGGTCGGGGGTGCCGGTCGTGAAGCTGGGGCGCATCGCCGGCCAGTTCGCCAAGCCCCGCTCCGCCCCGACCGAGTGGGTGGGCGACGTCGAGCTCCCGTCGTTCCGGGGCCACATGGTGAACGACGACGCCCCCATCGCGTCGGCTCGGGTGCCCGACCCCGAACGGCTGATCGCCGCCTACCACCAGTCGGCGTCCACCCTCAACCTCCTGCGGGCCTTCACCAAGGGTGGCTTCGCCGACCTGTCCCAGGTCCACGCCTGGAACCAGGAGTTCGTGGCGTCTAGCGGCGAGGGCCGCCGCTACGAGGCGGTGGCCTCCGAGATCGACCGGGCCCTGCGGTTCATGCGGGCGTGTGGCATCGATCTCGACGCCACCGCCAACCTCCACCAGGTCGACTTCTGGACCAGCCACGAGGCCCTCATCCTCGGCTACGAGGAGGCCCTCACCCGCCAGGACTCGCTGACCGGGGACTGGTACGACTGCTCGGCCCACCTGCTGTGGATCGGGGAGCGCACCCGGCGCCTCGACGGGGCCCATGTCGAGTTCCTGCGCGGCGTAGGAAACCCCGTGGCGGTCAAGCTCGGCCCCACCACCACCGCCGACGAGGCGCTGGGGCTGTGCGAGGCCCTCAACCCGAACCGGGTGCCGGGGCGCCTGACCCTGGTCTCGCGGATGGGCGCCGGGCGGGTGGAAGAGCTCCTGCCCCCGCTGCTCCGGGCCGTCACCGGCGCCGGCCATCCGGTGCTGTGGGTGTGCGACCCCATGCACGGCAACACCTTCAGCTCGGCCGACGGCCACAAGACCCGCCGCTTCGGCGACGTCATGGCCGAGATCAAGGGGTTCTTCGAGGCCCACGCCGCCGAGGGCACCTGGCCCGGGGGGGTGCACATCGAGCTCACCGGCGACGACGTGACCGAGTGCCTCGGGGGCGCCGAGGAGGTGCTGGAGGACCACCTGGCCCTGCGGTACACGACCACCTGCGACCCCCGGCTCAACGCCCGCCAGTCCCTCGACCTGGCCTACCAGCTGGCCGAGCTGCTGCGGGCCTGAGCTCCCTAGGCCAGCTCCTCGACGAAGCGCTCGAGCTGCTTCAGGTTGCGGCACTCGAAGACGCCGTCGCAGTGGGCGGCGTACTCCCCCACTATGGAGTCGCCCGTGTCCCAGTAGGAGCGGGGCTCCGGGTTGAGCCAGAACACGTGACGGGCCTTCTTGCGCAGCTCCTTCAACACCCACGCCTGTGACGCGTGGTAGTTGTTGCGGGCGTCGCCGAGGAGGAGGACGCTCGTCTTCGGGCTCACCTCGCGGCCCCAGCGCTCCCAGAAGACCTCGAAGGCGTGGCCGTAGTCCGAGTGGCCGTCGACCCAGATCACGTCGGCCTCGGTGTTGACCCGGTGGATGGCGTCGGTGATGTCCTCGACACCCTCGAAGTAGCGGGTCACCTCGTCGATGCCGTCCACGAACACGAAGCTGCGCACCCGGGAGAACTGGGAGCTGATGGCGTGCACCAGGTGCAGGGTGAAGCGGGCGAAGGCGGCCACCGAGCCGGAGATGTCGGCCACCACGAAGATCTCCGGCTTGGACGGCCGGGGGTAGCGGAACTTGGGCTCGGCCGGCACCCCGCCGTAGGACAGGGAGTGGCGGACGGTGTTGCGGAAATCGAGGGGCCCCTTGCGCCCGTGACGGCGCTTGCGGGCCAGGCGGACCGCCAGCTTGCGGGTGAGGGGATGGATGGCCCGGCGCAGCGACACCAGCTCGTCGCGGGTGGCGTGCATGAAGTCGACGTTCTCGGGCAGCGGCTTGCGCAGCGTCTTGGCCATGGCCTCGGCGCCCCGGTCGGCGACCAGGCGCCGGCGGATCTCCGCCTCGACCTCCTTGCGCAGCTGGTCGATGCGGATCTCGTACTCGTCGCGGGTCAGTCGCTCCTCGAGCGGGGTCAGCCCTCCCTCCACCTCCTGGGCCGCCGACTCCATCAGCCGGGCCAGCAACCCTTCGAGATCGAGGTTCCGCAGCGTGCGGTAGAGGTAGTAGGTGCCGCCGACCGGGCGGCCCGGCTCCATGCCGGCGTAGCGGGTGACCGACTCGCGGGCGATGGCGCGCATCATGGCCTGATCGTCTCGCTGGAGGGCCCGGTAGAGGATCTCGGCCAGCTCCTCGGGCGTCATCCCCTCCATGCCGCCCCCGGCCCGCCGGCCCTCCTCGCCCTCCATGCCGGCCATGGCGGCGACCTGCTCCTCCGGTGAGGCCTCCTCCTCACCGTCGCTGATGGCGAACTGCGGGCCCCGCAGGGAGAAGTAGACGTCGAAGATGGTCTCGAAGGCCCGCCAGTGCGAGTTGCTCTTCACCAGGGTGGCGGCCAGGGCGTACTTGAACGCCTCCCGGTCCTCGATGGGGATGTGGCGGACCGCCTCCATGGCGTCGATGTCCTCGGTGAGGGACACGGGCAGCCCGGCGGCCCGCAGCTCGCCGATGAATCCGGTGAGAACGTCGAGCACGGCCTAGGCGCCCGACGCGACCGACAGCTCTTTCGCCGCCTTCTGGATGTCGCTCTGGTACTTGAGCAGGATGTGGAGGGTGGCGGTGGCGTCCTCGGCGCCGATCGAGTCGACGCCGAGCAGGACCAGGGTGCGGGCCCAGTCGAGCGTCTCGGACACCGAGGGGTGCTTCTTCAGCTCGAGGGTGCGCAGCGAGCGGACGATGCGGACGATCTGGTCGGCCAGGCTGTCGCGGATGTCGGGCACCCGGGTGAGCACGATCTCCTTCTCACGCTCGAGATCCGGGTAGTCGAGGTGCAGGTAGAGGCAGCGCCGCTTGAGCGCCTCTGACAGCTCGCGGGTGTTGTTGGAGGTGAGGAACACCAGGGGGATCTGGTTGGCGGTGACGGTGCCGAGCTCGGGGATCGACACCTGGTAGTCGGAGAGGATCTCAAGCAGCAGGGCCTCGGTCTCCACCTCGACCCGGTCCACCTCGTCGATGAGGAGCACCACCGGCTCGTCGGCCCGGATGGCCTCGAGCAGCGGCCGGGTGAGGAGGAACTCCTCGGAGAAGATGTCCTCCTCGATGTCGGTCCAGGTGGTGCCGGACTCCTCGACGACCCGCTGGGCCTGGATGCGCAGCAGCTGCTTCTTGTAGTTCCACTCGTAGAGGGCCTTGGACTCGTCGAGCCCCTCGTAGCACTGGAGGCGGATGAGCCGGCTGTTGGTCATCCGGGCCACGCTCTTGGCCAGCTCGGTCTTGCCGGTGCCGGCGGGGCCCTCGATGAGCACGGGCTTGCCCAGACGCTCGGCCAGGTAGACGACCCCCGAGATGCCTTCGTCGGCCAGGTAGTCGACGCTGCGCAGCGACTCGCGCACCGCCGGAACGGACTCGAACCGGAACTGCCCGGTGGGTTGCACGACTTTGTCGGTCACGAGCGGATCTGCCCCTCTCCATGGACTACGTACTTGACAGTGGTCAGCTCCCGCAGGCCCATGGGGCCGCGGGCGTGAAGCTTCTGGGTGCTGATGCCGATCTCGGCACCGAAACCGAACTCCTCGCCGTCGGTGAAACGGGTGGAGGCGTTGATCATGACGGCGGCGGCGTCAACTTCGTGGGCGAACCGCTCGGCCGAGCGCAGGTCGGAGGTGACGATGGCCTCGGTGTGGCCCGACCCGTAGCGCCTGATGTGGTCTATGGCGGCGTCGAGGTCGTCCACCACGGCCACGCTCATCTTGAGGTCGAGGAACTCGCGGCCGAAATCATCATCCGAGGCCGGCCCGATGGAGCCGACGATCCGGCGCGACGCCTCGTCCCCCACGAGCTCGACCCCGGCCAGGGCGTCGACGACCCGGGGAAGGAACCGTTCGGCCACGTCCCGGTGGACCAGCAGGGACTCCGCCGCGTTGCACACGCTGGGCCGCTGGGTCTTGGCGTTGGCCACGATCGAGATGGCCATGTCGAGGTCGGCGGACGCGTCGACGTAGACGTGGCAGTTGCCGTCGCCGTCGATCACGTACGGGACGGTGGCGTTCTCTAGCACGCTGGCGATGAGCGACGGGCCGCCCCTCGGCACCAGGCAGTCGATGACGCCCCGCAACTGCATGAACTCGACCGCCGACGAGCGGCTGGTGTCCTCCACCAGAACCACACAGTCCTCGGGGAGACCGGCCTTGGCCGCTCCCTCGCGCAGACACGCCGCCACGGCCACGTTGGAGTTGAGGGCGGAGGACGAGCCCCGCAGCATGGCGGCGTTGCCGGCCTTGAGGCACAGGCCGGCAGCGTCGGACGTCACGTTCGGGCGGTTCTCGTAGATGATGCCGACCACCCCGAGGGGCACCCGCACCCGGCTGATGCGCAGCCCGTTGGGCCTCACCCAGCCGTCGACCACCTCGCCGACCGGATCGGCCAGGGCGGCGACCTTGCGCAGCCCCTCGCACATGGACTCGATGCGGGCCGGGCTGAGGCGCAGCCGGTCGACCACGGTGGCGGCCGCTCCGGAGGACTCCGCCGCCGACACGTCCTCAGCGTTGGCCGCCAGGACCTCGTCCGACCGGCGGGCGAGCAACTCGGCCGCGGCGTGCAGGGCGGCGTCCTTGGCCCCGGTGGTCGCCTGGGCCAGCTGACGCGAGGCGGCGACGGCCCGGCGGCCCAGCTCGGCGACGGGGGCGGCTGGCATCACGGAAGGTTACCGCCGGACTTGACCGCCCGGTCTAGTTGACGCGGCGTACCATCGGGCCCATGTTCAAGGTTCTTCGGCGAGTCTGGCGCTATCTGACGGCCTCGGCCAACACGAAGTTCGACGAGCGGGCGGACCCGAAGATCCAGCTGGAGCAGGCCCTGGCCGAAGCCCAGGACCAGCACAGGCGCCTCACCGAGCAGGCCGCCAACGTGATCGCCAACCAGAAGCAGACCGAGCTGCGCCTCAACCGGGCCATGGAGGAGCTGGAGAAGGCCAACAACTCGGCCCGCCAGGCGGTGCAGATGGCCGACGACGCCACCAAGCGCGGCGACCAGGGCAAGGCGGCCGAGTACACCCGGGCGGCCGAGGCGTTCGCCAACCGCCTGGTGGCGATCGAGTCCGAGGTGGAGTCGCTCAAGACCCTCCACCTGCAGTCGGCCCAGGCGGCGGACAAGGCCAAGGCGGCGGTGGCCCAGAACTCGTCCGCCCTGCAGTCCAAGCTCACCGAGCGCCAGAAGCTGCTCTCCCAGCTGGACCAGGCCAAGATGCAGGAGCAGGTGAACAAGGCCATGGCCTCGCTGTCGGAGACGGTCGGCCAGGACGTGCCGACTCTCGAGGAGGTGCGGGCCAAGATCGAGGCCCGCTACGCCAAGGCCCTCGGCCACGCCGAGCTGGCCGGTGAGACGGTCGAGGCCCGCATGGTCGAGGTGGAGCACGCCCAGGCCAACGCCCAGGCCCAGGCCCGGCTGGAGGTCATCCGGGCCCAACTCGGCCTGCCGGCCGCCGACGGCGCCCCGGCCGGCGACGCCACCAACGCCAGCGCGGCCGAGGCTCCCGCTCCCACCGACCAGGCCTGAGGGGGACGGCGCCGGTTCAGCCGTCGGGCAGTAGCACCAGGTCGTCGCGGTGCACGACCTCGGGAGCCACGTCGGCGGGCAGCTCACTGGTCCGCCGGCCGGCCCAGGCGGCCAGGGTGGCGCTCGAGTGGCGGACGAGACCCTTGGCGAATACCCGGCCCCCCTGGTCAGCCACCTCGACGGCGGCCTCGGCATCGAAGCGGCCCCGCACCTCGGTCACCCCCGCCGGCAGCAGCGAGGTGTTGCGCTCGACTATGGCCCGTCGGGCGCCGTCGTCGACCACGATCGTTCCGGACGACCCGACGGCGAAGGCGATCCACAGCTTGCGGGCCGACAGCCGACGGTCCCGCGGCCGCACGACCGTGCCGACGCCCGATTCCCCCTCGGCGGCGGCGCCCAGCACCCCGGGCCGGCCGGCCGAGGCGATCACCGTGCGCACCCCCGACCAGGCCGCCATGCGGGCCGCGGCCAGCTTGGAGGCCATGCCGCCGCTGCCCCGCTCGCTGCCCGCCCCGCCGGCGGCCGCCTCCAGCTGCTGGTCGACCTCGATGACCTCCTCAATGAGGGAGGCCCGCGAGTCGACGCGGGGATCGGCGGTGAACAGGCCGGCGGTGTCGGTCAACAGGACCAGCAGGTCGGCGGAGACCAGGTGGGCGACCAGCGCCGCCAACCGGTCGTTGTCGCCGAAGCGCAGCTCGTCGTCAGCGACGGCGTCGTTCTCGTTGACCACCGGGACGACGCCGAGGTCGAGCAGCCGGGTGAGGGTCTGGCGGGCGTGCAGGTACTGCTGGCGGTGGACGAAGTCCAACGGGGCCAGCAGGACCTGGCCCCCGACCAGATGGTGGCCGGCCAGCACGTCGTCGTAGACCCGCATGAGCCGGCTCTGGCCCACGGCCGACACCGCCTGCAGGGTGCCGACGTCGGCCGGTCGGGCCCCGGCCAGGCCCAGGGCGGGCAGGCCGGCCGCCACCGCCCCGGAGGTGACGATCACCACCCGGTGCCCGTGACCTCGCAGCCCGGCGACCTCGGCGGCCAGCTTCTCGATGGCGTGCCGGGCGACCTCGCCGGCCGGGTCGGTGATGGAGGACGTGCCGATCTTGGCGACGACGATCATGGTGATCAGTCGGGCTCGTATTCGAAGGAGAAGCCGCCCACCCTCACCACGTCGCCCTGGCGGGCCCCGGCCCGCGCCAGAGCCCGGTCGACCCCGAGCCGTCGCAGCCGGCCCTGCACGTACTCGAGGGCCTGCGGGTTGGTCAGGTCGCTGACGGCGACCGCCCGCTCGGCCGGTCGCCCCACCACGACGAAGCCGCCGTCGGCGGACCGCTCGACCCGGACGCCCCCGGCGACCGGACGGTGGACCACGGTCGCCTCGGGGGCGGGCTCCTCGGCCCGGGCCCGCCGGACCAGCTCGAGGGTGCGGGAGACCAGCTCCGCCATCCCCTGCCCGGTGACCGAGGAGATCAGCAGCCCGTCGAAGTCGAAGGCGGCCACGTCGGCCTTGGATCCGACGACCAGCATGGGCCGGCGGGCCAGCTCGGGCCGGTAGCGCGACAACTCGGCCAGCAGCACCTCCTGCTGGCGGTGCGGTGACACACCGTCGGCCGGGCACAGGTCGATGAGCACGACGAGGACGCGGGCCCGCTCGACATGTCGGAGGAAGCGGTGACCCAGCCCCTTGCCCGCGCTGGCCCCTTCGATGAGCCCCGGTATGTCGGCGACGACCATCTCACCGTCGCTGGTGCGGACCACCCCCAGGTGGGGCTCGAGGGTGGTGAACGGATAATCGGCGATCTTGGGCTTGGCCGCCGAGATGCGCGATATCAGGGTGCTCTTGCCGGCGTTGGGGAACCCGATGAGGGCGGCGTCGGCCATCAGCTTCAGCTCGAGGTCGAACCAGCGCTCCTCACCCCGCTCGCCCTGCTCGGCGAACGACGGGGCCCGCCGCCGGTTGGTGAGGAAGCGGGCGTTGCCCTTTCCGCCCTGGCCTCCCCGGGCGGCCAGCCACCGGTCCCCGGCCGACACCAGGTCGGCCACCACCGCTCCTTCGAGGCCCTTCACCACCGTCCCCTCGGGGACCGGCACCACGGCGTCGTCGCCGGCGGCGCCGTGACGGTTCTTGCCCTGACCGTGGCGTCCGTCGCCGGCCCGCCGGTGGGGATGGTCGCGGAAGCCCAGCAACGAGGCTACGTCGCGGTCAGCGACCAGCCACACGTCGCCCCCCGAGCCCCCATCGCCCCCGTCGGGGCCGCCCCGGGCGACGTGCGCCTCGCGCCGGAAGGAGATGGCGCCGGCGCCGCCGTCACCGGCTTTGACGTGGAGTTGGGCCTCGTCCACGAAACCCGACACCTCTGAATCCTACCCAGGGCACTGCCGGGCTCCTGGTGCTTGACTTCCGCCCGAGATCCCGCGACGGGGGGCGACACATGGACTTCGAGCTTCCGAAGGAGCTGGCCGACTATCTGGTCGAGCTCGACGAGTTCATCGAACGCGAGATCAAACCGCTCGAACGCCAGGACGACAACGTCCGCTTCTTCGACCACCGGCGTGAGGACGCCCGCACCGACTGGGATCGGGGCGGCCTGCCCAACCGCCAGTGGGAGGAGCTGCTGGCCGAGGCCCGGCGGCGAGCCGACGCCGCCGGTCACTACCGCTACCCCTTCCCGGCCCAGTACGGGGGGCAGGACGGCACCAACCTCGGCATGGCGGTCATCCGCGAGCACCTGGCGTCAAAGGGGCTCGGTCTGCACTGTGACCTGCAGAACGAGCACGCCATCGTCGGCAACAACGTCGGGCTGCTGCTGATGCTCCATTACGGCACGGACCAGCAGAAGCAGGAGTGGGTGGAGGATCTGGCCGGCGGCAGACGCGGTTTCGCCTTCGGCATCACCGAGCCCAAGCACGGCTCGGACGCCACCTGGATGGAGACCCGGGCCGTGCGGGACGGGGACGAGTGGGTGATCAACGGTGAGAAGACCTGGAACACGGGCGTGCACCACGCCGCCTACGACCTGATCTTCGCCCGCACCAGCGGCAACCAGGGCGACGGTCAGGGCATCACCGCCTTCCTGGTCCCCACCGACGCCCCCGGCTTCAAGGTCGAGGAGTACTTGTGGACCTTCAACATGCCCACCGACCACGCCCACATCTCGCTCACCGACGTGCGGGTCGGCGACGACGCCATCTTCGGCGGCGAGGGGCGGGGGTTGCAGGTCGTGCAGCACTTCTTCAACGAGAACCGCATCCGCCAGGCGGCCTCGAGCCTGGGGGCGGCCCAGTACTGCATCGACCGGTCGGTGGAGTACGCCAACGAGCGGGCGCCGTTCGGCAAGCCGCTGGCCCACAACCAGGCCATCCAGTTCCCCCTGGTCGAGCTGCAGACCCAGTGCGAGATGCTCCGGGCCCTGATTCACAAGACGGCCTGGTTGATGGACCGCGACGGCGCCTTCTCGCAGTCGGAGCGAGTGTCGATGTGCAACTACTGGGCCAACCGCCTGTGCTGTGACGCCGCCGACCGGGCCATGCAGGTCCACGGAGGGCTCGGCTACTCGCGCCACATGCCGTTCGAGCACATCTACCGTCACCACCGCCGCTACCGGATCACCGAGGGAGCCGAGGAGATCCAGATGCGCCGGGTGGCCGGCTACATGTTCGGGTTCATGAAACAGCGGGCGCCCAAAGGGGTCGAGTGAGCGGCATCGCCGAGGGTCCGGTCACCGACTGGATGGTCGCCAACGTCGCCGGGGTGCGCCCACCGCTGCGCTTCCACCTCATCGCCGGCGGCCGCTCCAACCTCACCTACGAGGTCGCCGACGCCGCCGGCGCCCGTTACGTGCTGCGCCGCCCACCTCTGGGCCAGGTCCTCGCCACCGCCCACGACGTGGGCCGCGAGCACCGGATCATCAGCGCCCTGGCCGCCACTGACGTTCCCGTCGCCCCCGCCCTCGGCCACTGCCCCGACCCCGGGGTGACCGGGGCGCCGTTCTACGTCATGGGCTTCGTCGACGGGGTCGTCCCCCGCGACGCGTCGGTGGCCGAGAAGGCGTGGGACGAGCGGGCCCGTCGGGCGGCAGCCGACTCACTGGTGGACGTGCTCGCCACCCTCCACTCGCTGGATCCCGACGAGGTCGGCCTCGGCGACCTCGGCCGCAAGGAGGGCTACCTGGCCCGCCAGCTGCGCCGCTGGCACGGCCAGTTCCAGCAGTCTCGCCAGCGCGACATCCCCGACGTCGACGAGGTCCACGACCGGCTGGCCGCCTCCGTGCCCGAGCAGGGCCGGGCCGGCATCGTGCACGGTGACTACCGGATCGACAACTGCGTGTGCCGGCCCGACGGGCCGGTGGCCGCCGTCCTCGACTGGGAGCTGTGCACCCTCGGAGACACCATGGCCGACGTGGGGATGTTGGCCATCTGCTGGACCCGCCCCGGTGACCGCAACCCGGCCCGGCCCGACTCCCCCACGCTGCTGGCCGGCTTCCCCGAACGGGCCGACGCCCTGGCCCGCTACGCCTCCGCCTCCGGGCGCGACCTGACGCTGCTCGGGTGGTACGAGGCCTTCGCCCACTGGAAGCTGGCCTGCATCGGCGAGGGCGTCTACGCCCGCTACCGGGCCGGCGTCATGGGCGAGCAGGCCGGCATCGACCTGACGGTCATGGCCGAGGGGGTGCTGCGCCGGGCCGGCGCCGCCCGCCGGGCCCTCGACGCCTTCGAGTCGGCCCGCTAGGCCCCGGAGCCGTTCCCGTTGGCCGAGCCGTCGGCGATGACGTCGACGAGCTTGCGGCCCTTGCGGCTGCCGAACTTCACCCGGCCCTCGGCCGTGGCGAAGAGGGTGTCGTCGCCCCCCCGGCCCACGTTGTGGCCCGGGTGGAAGCGGGTGCCCCGCTGGCGGACGATGATGGCCCCGGCCTGGACCAGGGTGCCGTCGTAGACCTTGACCCCGAGCCGCTGGGCGGCGGAGTCGCGGCCGTTCCTGGTGGAGCCTCCACCCTTGGTCTTCGACATCGGCTACCTCAGGCTTCCCCGGCGGCGCCGGCGGACGCCCGCGAGCGGGACCCCCCTCGGCTGATGCCGGTGATCTCGATGGTGGTGTAGTGCTGGCGGTGACCCCAGCGGCGCCGGCTGTTGGACTTGGGCTTGTAGGTGAAGCCGGTGATCTTCGGCCCCTTGGCCTCGCCCACCACCGTGGCTGTCACCCCGGCGCCCTCGAGGTCGGCCGGGGCGGCTAGCACGGTTTCGCCGTCCACCAGCATGATCGGGGTGAAGCTGACCTGGTCGCCCCGGGCCGCGCCGAGCTGCTCGACGTCGAGGCGCTGGCCCTCGGCCACCTTGTACTGCTTGCCGCCCGTGCGGATCACCGCGTACATAGTCGGAGCATCCTACCCGAGCCGGGACGGCCCAGCGACTAGAGCATCGACTCGTCGAACACCAGGCCCCGCCCGTTGCAGGTGGGGCAGGTCTCGGAGAACGAGGCCAGGAGGCCCTCGCCCACCCGCTTGCGGGTCATCTCGACCAGGCCCAGCTCGGACATGTCGAACACCTGGGTGCGGGTCTTGTCGCGGGCGAGGGCGTCGCGGAACGAGGCCATGACGCTCTCGCGGTTGGCCCGCACCTCCATGTCGATGAAGTCGATGACGATGATGCCGCCGATGTCACGCAGCCGGAGCTGGCGGGCCACCTCCTCGGCGGCTTCCAGGTTGTTCCGGTAGACCGTCTCCTCCAGGCTGGAGCTGCCCACGTTCTTGCCGGTGTTGACGTCGATGACGGTCAGGGCTTCGGTCCGCTCGATGATGATCGAACCGCCCGAGGGGAGCCACACCTTGCGGTCGAGGGCCTTGTGCAGCTGTTCGTGGACGTGGTGGCGCTCGAAGACCGGCAAGGGCTCGTCGGGCGGGTACAGCTCGACCCGGTCGGCCAGCTCGGGGCTGATGCTGGCCACGTAGTCGCGGACGTCCTCGTAGAGGGCGGGGTCGTCGATGACCACCCCCCGGTACTGCCGGTTGAACTCCTCGCGGATGATCCGGACCGCCATGTCCGGCTCGCGGTAGAGCAGGGTCGGCGCCTTGCTCCGGCGGGCCTGGCCGTCGATCTGCTCCCACTGGGCCATGACCCGGGCCACGTCGCGGCGCAGCTCGTCGGCCGTGGCCCCCTCGGCCGCGGTGCGCACGATGAGGCCGTGGCCCTCGGGGCGGACGTCGTCGAGGATGCGGCGGAGGCGCTTGCGCTCCTCGTCGTCGAGGCGCTTGGAGATGCCGTAGGTGGAGCTGTTGGGGATGAGGACCACGAACCGCCCGGGCAGGGAGACCTCCTGGGTGAGGCGGGCCCCCTTGGTGCCGATCGGGTTCTTGGTGACCTGGCACAGGATGGTCTGGCCGGGGCGGAGGAGCTCCTCGATGCGGGCCGCGGTCCGCGAGCGGTCGGCCTCCCCCACCATCTCGTCGGGGTCGTAGCGGACATCGCCCCGGTAGAGGACGGCGTTCTTGGGCGTGCCGATGTCGACGAAGGCGGCCTCCATGCCGGGCAGCACGTTCTGGACCCTGCCCAGGTAGATGTTGCCGTCGATCTGGAGGGCGTCGTCCTGGGGCCGCGACACGTAGTGCTCGATGAGGGCCCGGCCTTCGAGCACGGCGATCTGGGTGGCGTTGGGGCGGACGTGGACACACATCAGGTAGCGCCCGACGGGACGGCCCTTGCGCTCGGCCCCCCGCCGGCGCTCCAGGACTTCGGGGTCGACCGGCTCCCCGGAGGCGGCCACGACCGGAGAGGCCGCCTGCCCGGCCGAGCGGCCCCGGCCACCGCGCCGCCGGCGGCGTCGACGGCGGCCGCCCGAGCCCTCGTCCGCCTCGGCCGCCGGGCGGGCCGGGGGGGCGGGGGCCGGCCGGGTGTCTCCGATCCGGGGGCGGCGGGGCTCCTCCGGCGGCGGGCCCGGGGCCGCCACCGGCTGGTCAGCGGCCCCGGCGAGCCCCTTCGGTCCGTCGGCAGGCGCGTCGGGAGGGCTGGAGGCGGAGCCGGCGGGCCGGCCGCTCCGGCGCCGTCCTCCCCGCGAGCCGCGCCGGCGCCGGCCCGGGGGCCGGTCCCCGGCGGGAGCCGGGCCGGATTCGGCCGCACCCGGCGGGGGCTGGGGCGGCCGAGCTTCGGTGGGCTCAGGCCGGGGGGCGTCCCCGGGCGAGCTCGCACCCTGCGTGGGTTCCATCATTTCGGAAGTCCCTTCTCATGACGCCCGCCCGAAAGCGAGCGGCGCGTCCGTCGCATCCAGCGGGATGGGCTCCCACCGGGCGCCGTCGCGCTCGATCCATTGGTGGGTCCGGCGGACCCTGGCGTTCTCCGGCTCGAAGCCCAGCCCGGCCAGCAGCTCCGAGGGGCGCAGCCCCCGGGGCTGGGTCGCCAGCTCGGCGGCCAGCACGCCGTCGGCGAACTCGAGGCGGATGATGGCGGGGCGGATGTCGTCGGTGACGTCCTGCCCCTTGCGCTGGCGGGTGATGACGACCGAATCGGCGGCCAGCATCGCCTCCACCGCCGGAGCGAGGTCGCCGTCGATCTCGATCTCCCACCGGCAGGCGGTCACGTCGTTCTGCAGCGAGGAGCCGCCTTCGTCGCCGACGCCGCCGAGGACGTCCACTCCGACGGGCAGGGCGGCGGACAGCAACGGCGCCAGCTCGGCCGGGTCGGCGGCCCCGTCGAGCTCGACGTCGAGGTACTCGGCGACCGACTCCGCCCCGGTGGGCAGGGCGAGGCCGAAGCTGAGCTTGGGGCGGGGCGAGAACCCCCCGGAGTAGGCCACCGGCACCCGGACCCGGCGCAGGGCCCGCTCCCACATGCGGGCCACGTCGCGGTGGCTGGTCCAGCGGACCTTTCCGGCCTTGGCGAAGCGGAAGCGCAGCCTCATGGGGCCGAGGTGGCCGCCACCCGAGCGGGGAGCAGCTCGACGGGCACGGCCCCGCCGGTCGAGAGGTCCTGGCCGGTCCCCTGGCTGCCGCCGGCCGGGGGGACAGCGGAGGCGACCACGTGCTCCAGCCCGTAACCGGTGCAGGCGCCGCAGTCGTAGCACGGCGTCCAGCGGCAGTCCTCCAAGCCCTGGTGGGAGAGGGCGTCCTGCCAGTCCTGCCACAGGAAGTCGCGGTGGAGCCCGGCGGAGATGTGGTCCCACGGCAGGACCTCGTCCTCGTCGCGCTGGCGGTTCACGTACCACTCGATCGACAACCCGTGGGCGGCCATGGCCGCCTCCCAGCGGCCCAGGTCGAAGAACTCCGACCACTCCTGGAACGTGCCCCCGCCCCACCACACCTCCTCGATGACCGCCCCGATCCGGCGGTCGCCCCGGCTGGCGATCCCCTCGGCCAGGGTGGCCTTGGGATCGTGCCAGCGCAGGGCCACACCCCGGTCGCGCCGGGTGGCGTCGCGCAGCAGGTTGATCTTGCGCTGCAGCTCGGCGACGGTGTCTTGCCCGAACCACTGGAACGGGGTGTGCGGCTTGGGCACGAAACCCCCGACCGACGCCGCTACCGTCACCTTGCGCCCGTATCGGTGGCCCACCGCCACGCAGTTGCGGGCCAGCTCGGCGATGCCGAGCGTGTCCTCGTCGGTCTCGGTCGGTAGGCCGGTGAGGAAGTAGAGCTTGACCCGCTGCCAGCCCTGCGAGAAGGCGGAGTCGACCGCCCCGTACAGGTCCTCCTCGCGGATCAGCTTGTTGATCACCTGGCGCATGCGCCAGGTGCCGCCCTCGGGGGCGAAGGTGAGCCCGGTGCGGCGCACCTTCTGGATCTCCGACGCCACCCCGACGGTGAAGGCGTCGACCCGGAGGCTGGGCAGGCTGACCGACACCTGCCCGGAGCAGGTGGGGTCGTTGATGATGTCGGTGACCACCCCGGCGATGCCGGAGTAGTCGGCCGAGGACAGCGAGGTGAGGGCGACCTCGTCGTGGCCAGTGCGGGCCAGCCCCTCGGTCACCATGGCGCGGACCTGGTCGGCGGGGCGTTCGCGCACCGGACGGGTGATCATGCCGGCCTGGCAGAAGCGGCACCCCCGGGTGCAGCCCCGGAAGACCTCCACGTTAAGCCGGTCGTGCACCACCTCGGTCAGCGGCACCAGCTGGCGGCGGGGATAGGGCCAGGCGGCCAGATCGGAGATGGTGCGCTTCTCGACCCGCTCGGGGACGTCGGGGTAACGGGGGGTCACCGCCGCCAGGCGGGGGCCGTCGTAGGCCACGTCGTACATCGACGGCACGTACACGCCCGGCACGGCCGCCAGCCGGCGCAGCACCGCTTGGCGCGAGCCGGCGGTCCGGCCCGACGCCTTCCATTCGAGCACCACGCTGTTGATCTCGGACACGACCTCCTCGCCGTCGCCCATGACGAACAGGTCGACGAAGTCGGCCAGCGGCTCGGGGTTGAAGGCGCAGTGCCCGCCGGCCGCCACCAGCAGGTCCTCCTCCCCACGACGCTCGGCCCGTACCGGCACCCCGGCCAGGTCGATGCAGTTGAGGACGTTGGTGTAGACGAGCTCGGCCGACAGGTTGAACGCCAGCAGGTCGAAGTCGGCCGCCGCCCGGTGGGTGTCGACCGAGAACAGCGGCACCCCCCGCCGGCGCATGAGCGTCTCCATGTCCGGCCACGGGGCGTAGGAGCGCTCAGCGAAAGCGTGGTCGCGCTCGTTGAGGATCTCGTAGAGGATCTGCAGGCCCTGGTTGGGCAGGCCGACCTCGTAGGCGTCGGGGTAGATCAGCAGCCACCCGACCTTGCCCGGTCCGCCCCGGGGAGCCTGGGCGCCGTCCTCGCAACCGATGTATCGGGCCGGCTTCTGGACCCTCGCCAGCAACGGCTCGATGCGGGGCCAGAGGGACGACATGATCCGAGCCAGTCTAGTGGTGGGTCCCTCCCTGCCCCCCGGTACCGGACGTCGTGGTGGTCGTCCCGCCGGTCGTGGTGCTGGTCGAGCCGGAAGTCGACTGCTGCGAAGGGGTCGGCGAGCCCGCCGGCTGGGCCGCCCCGGGGGCCGGCGGGCTCTGCACCGGCCCGACCGGGTGCTGGATGAGATATTCCAGGATCTGGCGGGCGACGGGGGCGGCGCCGCTGGCTCCGTAGCCGGCCTCGTCGATGACCACCGCCACCAGGTACTGCGGGTTGTCGGCCGGGGCGAAGGCCACGAACAGGGCGGTCGGCTCCTTGTTGCCGGCCGACGAGGTGGTGGCGGTGCCCGTCTTGGCCGCCACCGGGAACTGCGAGTCGGGGAAGCCGAGGAAGGTGCCGTAGGCCGTCCCCCGCCGGTTGGCCACCACGCCCTTCAGCCCCTCGAGGATGGTGTCGTGGACGCCGGGGGCGTAGGTCACGTGGGACAGCGCCTTGGGCTTGAACACGTCGACCACCTTGCCCGACCGGTCGACGACCCGGGCGGCCACGTGGGGCTGCCAGACCGTGCCGCCGTTGGCGAAGGCGGCGTAGGCGTCGGCCAGCTGCAGCGGGCTGACGACCGTCGCCCCCTGACCGAAGGCGACCTCGACGTTGTCCCCGGCGTACCAGCCGTAGTTGGGGAAGGCCTGCGGGTAGTGGTCGTGCAGGAAGCGCCGCTCCGAGGGGCTGTCGACCCGGCCCTGGGCCGCCCCGCCCAGCGGGAACTCGGTCGGCTCCCCCAGCCCGTAGGCGTGGGCCATGTCCTGGATGGGCTCGGGGCCGAACTGGGAGCGGCCCGCGTAGAAGCGGTAGCCGAGGGTGTAGAAGAACACGTCGTCCGAGGCGGTGATGGCGGTGACCACGCTGATGGGGCCGAGCGCCTCGCTCTCGGCGTTGTGGAAGCTGCACTGCCCGGTGCAGTGCGGGATGGTGAACTCCCCGGGATCGTCGATGATCGTGTTCGGTCCGATCAGGCCGTCGTCGAGGGCGGCGGTGGACGTCACCAGCTTGAAGGTCGAACCCGGGGTGTAGAGGCCCTCGACGGCCCGGTTGATCAGCGGGTAGTGCGACGCCGGGTCCGACAGCGACTGGTACTCCTGGGAGCTGATGCCTCCCACCCAGACGCTCGGGTCATAGGTGGGATACGACGACATGGCGAGGATCGAACCGTCGCGGGGGTCCATCACGATGGCGGCCCCACTCGGCGCCGGGAAGTAGATGCCGGCCAGCGGGTCGAAGGTGTGCTGGAGCTTGCCGATCTCGTTGGCGAGGTCGGCTTCAACGGTCTGCTGCAGGCCCACGTCGATGGTGAGCTGGACGTCGTCGCCCGCCACCGGCCGGCGCTGCCCGATGGTGCCGAGAACCCGGCCGCGGGCGTCCACCTCGAGGTTGGTGACCCCGGGGACGCCCCGCAGCCACTGCTCGTAGACCTTCTCAACGCCGGCCTTTCCCACCAGGTCGCCCTGCTGGTAGCCCTGCCCCTTCAGCCGGGCCAGGTCGGCTGCGGAGGCGTCGCCGACGTAGCCGAGGATGTGGGCGGCGGCGGTGGTGTCGGGGTAGTCGCGCTGGGACAGCTCGGCCACGGCCACACCGGGGAACTGGTCCTGGTGCTCGCGTACGTAGACCACCTTGGCGATGTCCACGTTGGTCGCCACCGGCACCGGCTTGTACGGGCTGAAGCGGGGATCGCCGAGCTTCTGGCGGATGTCGGCCGGGTTCATGCCGAGCAGCGTGGCCAGCTGGTCGATGACCGCCGGGTGCTTGGCGGCGGCGTCGCGCGACAGGGTGATGGCCACCACCGTGCGGTTGTCCACGACCGTCCGGCCGGTGCGGTCCACGATCAGGCCCCGGGGCGCTGGCTCGGTGACCGGGCGCACCTGGTTGGAGGTGGCGGCGGCCTGAAAGCTCGGAGCGTCGAGGATCTGCAGGTACCACAGCCGCACGAACATGGCGGCGAACAGGCAGCCCACCATTACCCCGACCACGCTCAGCCGGGCGCCGGGGCGGGGCCGGCGCATCGGCCTCATCGCCACCTGCCCACGGCGCCGACCCGGGCCCTCGAGGTGGACAGCTCCATGGCCCAGCGCACGGCGCGTTCCGCCGGCACCGCCAGCACAGCATTGGCGGCGCCGACCACGCCGGCGATCAGCCACAGACGATCCGAGATCATCTGGGACTGCCCCACGATGCCGCCCAGAAGGGCGTAGAGGATCTCGGCGGCGGCGCTGGCGGCCGCCGCGGTGGCGACCGACAGCCACCACGAGGTGCGCAGCACCCCGCCCTGCACCAGCCCGACAGCGTAGCCGACCAGGCAGAAGGTGAGGGCGGACAGACCGAACGGGGTCTGGAGGAACAGGTCGGTCACCAACCCGACGACGAACCCGACGATGGCGCCCCGGTCGGGGCCGCCCACCATGCCGGCCACCACAGCGAGGAGCACCATGACGTCGGGGTGGACGCCCTGCACGCGGAACCACCCGAGAAAGGCGAGCTGGAGGACGAGGGCGCCGACGATGACGAGGCTCATCCGGGCCCGGCCGACGGCGGTCACGGGCCCGCGCTCCACTTCAGCACGTCGACATACTGCAGCTGGGAGAAGTCCACCAGCGGGGAGAGGGTGACGTCCTCTTGTAGGGAGTCGGGGCGCTGGACGGCGGTGGCGACATCGCCTACCGGTATGCCGGGGGGGTAGATGCTGCCCTCGGTGCCGCTGGTGACGAACACGTCGCCCTTCTGCAGCGGCGTGCCCGGCGCCAGGTAGTCGACCCGCAGCACCCGGTTGGCGCCCTGCCCCGTCGCCACCGCCACCACCCCATTGGGGGCCCGGACCCCGACGCTGGAGGACGGGTCGGTGAGGAGCAGCACGGTGGAGCGGTCGCGGGCGACCTGCACCACCCGGCCGATGAGCCCGGCCCCGGCGACGGCGGGCATGCCCGCTCGGAGCCCGGCGGCCGAGCCGCGGTCGATCTCGACCGTCAGCTGGAAGTTGGAGGTCGACAGGTACACCACCTCGGCCGTCACCTTGGGGATGGCCTCGGCGAAGGGCAGCCCCTGCAGCCGGAGCAGGTCGGCCAGCTGGCGTCGCTGGTCGGCCTGCTCGAGGTGCTGGCGGCGCAGGTCGCCCAGCTGCTTGCGCAGCCGGGCGTTCTCGGCCTTGACCGAGCCATAGTCCACCGCTCCCCGAAAGAAGTTGCCCACCGGCCTGAAGGCGTCGGCCACCACCCGCCCCACCGGGGCGAAGGCGTCGCGGGCGCCGCTCTTGGCCTTGTCGATCACGGCGTTGGCGTGACCGCGGTAGGCGAGCGTCATGATCGTGGCCGCGGTGAGGACAAGCACGAGCAGCACATAGCGGGTGCGCGAGGTTCGCCGGGGAACGGCCACGGCGGACGGTTGCGGTTAGCGGGAGCTCGACGAGATCAGCACCTGCTTCAGCGCCTCGAACTCCTCCAGGCACTGGCCGCTGCCGATCGCCACCGAGTGGAGCGGGTTCTTGGCCACGACCAGCGGCATGCCGGTCTCGGAGGAGATCCGGGCGTCGAGCCCGTGGAGGAGCGAACCCCCACCGGTGAGCACGATGCCCTGCTCCATGATGTCGGCGGCCAGCTCCGGCGGGGTCTTGTCGAGGGTGACCTTGACGGCGTCGACGATGGCCGAGATGGGCTCCTCGAGCGCCTGGCGGATCTCCTCGGTGGTGGTGACGATCGTCTTGGGCAGGCCGGTGATCAGGTCCCGTCCCCGGATCTCGGCGTGCAGCTCCTCCTCCAGCTGGCAGGCGGAGCCCAGGGCGATCTTGATCTCCTCGGCCGTCCGCTCGCCGAGGGCGAGGCTGTACTCCTTCTTGATGAACTGGATGATGGCGTCGTCCATCTCGTCGCCGCCGATGCGGATCGACTGGCTGGTGACGATGCCACCGAGCGAGATGACGGCCACCTCGGTCGTGCCGCCGCCGATGTCGACGACCATGTTGCCGGTCGGCTCGTGCACGGGCAGCCCGGCGCCGATGGCGGCGGCCATGGGCTCTTCGATGATGTAGGCCGGCTTGCGGGCGCCGGCGTACTCGGCGGCCTCCTGCACGGCCCGCTGCTCCACGCCGGTGATGCCCGACGGCACGCAGATCACCATCCGGGGCTTGGCGAAGCGGCGCTGGTGCACCCGGTGGATGAAGTAGCGGAGCATCTTCTCGCAGATCTCGAAGTCGGCGATGACCCCGTCCTTCAGCGGGCGGATGGCCTGGATGTGGCTGGGGGTCCGCCCGATCATCCGCTTGGCCTCGGCCCCGACGGCGAGCGGCCTGCCGTCGCGCACGTTCACCGCCACGACCGACGGCTCGTTGAGCACGATTCCCTTGCCGCGCACGTAGACGAGCGTGTTGGCGGTGCCGAGGTCGACCGCCATGTCGCGGCCGAGCAAAGAGGACCAGAAGTTGTCAGACACGCCGGTACCGGCCTTCCGGTTCGACGACGGAGGTCGCGCCAGGCTACGGGAGCCGCGGGTTGCCCACAAGCCGGGGCGTCGCCCTATTTGGTCAGCTCCGGGAAGAAGATGGCGATCTCGCGCTCGGCGGACTCCGGGCCGTCGGACCCGTGGACCAGGTTCTCGGTCATCTCGACGGCCAGATCGCCCCGGATGGTGCCGGGCGCCGCCTGCTTCGGGTCGGTGGCTCCCATCAGGGAGCGGACCACCGCCCAGGTGTCGCCCGGGCCCTCCACCACCATGACCAGGGCCGGAGATCGGGTGATGAACTCGACCAGCTGCCGGTAGAAGGGCTTGCCCTCGTGCTCGGCGTAGTGGCGGGCGGCGGTGCCTTCGTCGATGACCCGCAGCTCGGCGGCGGCGAGGCGCAGCCCCTTGCGCTCGAGGCGGCCGATGATCTCGCCGGCCAGCCCCCGCTCGACGGCGTCGGGCTTGCAGATGACCAGGGTGCGGTCCATGGGGCGGTGAGGCTAGCGGCCCCCAGGAACGCTCAGACCGGGTCGGAGACCAGCTCGGAGCGGGCGGCGCCGACGACGTAGAGCGAGCCGGTGATGAGCACCAGCTCCTCGGCCCGGGCCTCCTCGAGGGCCAGCTTCACCGCATCTGACACCACGGGCGCCTCCACCGCCGCCACCCCCAGTCGGCCGGCGGCCGCGACCAGCTCTGAGGGGGCCAGGCCCCGCGGCGACGGCGGCCGGGTGGCGACGACCAGGCGGGCCCGCTCGGCGCCCAGGGCCTCCAGCATCTCGACCGGGTCGCGGCCCTGGAGCACGCCGACCACCAGCACCAGCCCCTCGACCCCGGCGAACTCCTCGGCCAGGGTGGCGGCCGCCGCCCGGGCCCCGGCCGGATTGTGGGCCCCGTCGAGCACGCACAGCGGCTGGCGGCCCACGACCTCCATCCGCCCGGGGGTGCGCACCGCGCCGAAGGCCTCCTCCACCAGGTCCGACGGAAGCGGGCGGCCGAAGAAGGCCTCGGCCGCGGCCAGGGCACAGGCCGCGTTCTGCCCCTGGTGGGCCCCGTGGACCGGCAGGTACACGTCGCGGTACACGGCCCCCGGGGTGCGCAGGGTGACCAGGCGCCCACCGTGGGCCAGCCGGTTGTCCTCGCAGGCGAAGTCCGCCCCCCTCCGCCAGACGGCCCCGGCCCCCGCCGCCTGGGCGGCCCGGTCGAAGATCGGGGCCAGGTCGGGGTCGTCCTCCCCGAGGACGAGGACGGAGCCCCCCTTGACGATGCCGGCCTTGTCGGCCGCGATCTCGGCCCGGGTGGGGCCGAGGATCTCCTGGTGGTCGAGCTCCACGTTGGTCACCACCGCCACCACCGGGCGCACCACGTTGGTGGCGTCCCAGGTGCCGCCGAGGCCGACCTCGACGACGGCGGCGTCCACGGCCACGTCGGCGAACCACCGGAAGGCGGCCGCCGTCAGCAGGTCGAACCGGTGCGGCACCGCCTGGACCAGGTTCTCGAGGTCGGCGAGGGAACCCAGGACGGCGGCGAGGTCCTCGTCGGATATGGGCTGCAGGTTCCAGGCCAGGCGCTCGTTGATCGTCTGGAGGTCCGGGCTGGTGTAGGTGCCGACCGAGAGGTTGCGGGCCATGAGCAGGGTGCTGGCCATGCGGGCGGTCGAGCCCTTGCCGTTGGTGCCGGTGATGTGGATGACCGGGTAGGCGTCCTGGGGGTCGCCCATCAGGCCGGTCAGCTCGCGGATCCGCTCGAGGGTCGGGGCCTCGCGCCGCGACAGGGTGGTGGCCTCCAGGTTGACGTGGCCCTCCAGCCAGGTGAGCGCCTCGGCCAGGCTCCAGGTCTCGCTCACGAAGCCTCCCCGAGCACCACGCCGGCCGCCTCGGCCGTCCACGGGTCGCGGCGGAGGCGCCCGGCTAGCTCGGACGCGGCCTCGGCGTCGAGGAGGTGGTCCTCGGAGCCCTCGGCGCCGGCCGGCAGCACCGCCACCGCCAGGGAGCCCCCCGCCAGGCGGTGGAGCACGGCGATGACCTCGGGCTCCGGAACCGACGCCGGCACGACCAGCGTGCCGCCTCGGTCGCGCAGCACCTCGGCCGCCCAGCTGGCCGCCACGAACCACGGATCCAGGGCGCTGCCGTCGGGGCGCAGCTCGCCCATGCACGCCCCGCACGAGCCGGGCCCCGACACGGCGACGGTCGGCTTGCGGCAGTCGAGGCACCACCCGACCGGCACGGGGGAACCGGCCCGCAGCTGCAGGCTGACGCACCAGTCGCCGGTGGCGGCCAAAGCCCGGCCGACCGCCGGACCGGCCACCGCCGGGCTGACCGCCACGTCCCCGGCGGCCACGGCGGCGGCGGCCGCCTCGGCCAGGGAGGCGGAGGCGAGGAACCAGTAGGAGCCGAGCCGGTCGACCACGGCCGTGCCGCAGACCCGGCACCGGCGCGAGGGCGAGCGGTCCGGGCGGGTGCCGACCAGGGCCCCGGCCGAGGCCAGGGCCTCAAGGGCCTGCTGGCGGGCGGCGTAGCGGGCCAGGCCCTCCCAGGGACCCGAGGTGAGAGTGCCGTCCGCGGTCATGACCACCGGGGCCGCCAGCCCCCGGGCGGCTGCCACCGACCAGTGGTCGCGCCGATGGGCCGGCACCAGGAGGAACGGCCCCGCCGCGCCGGGGTCCGGCACCACCGGCACCGTGCGTCCGACGATGGGCAAGGTGGCCTCGTCCCCCGCCGCCGGGTGGCCCTCCGGCACCACCAGGGCAGCAACCCCGTCGAGCAGCTCCGCCCCGAACAGCTCGGCGTCCACGTCGCCGCCCTCCTCCCCGGAGACCAGCGGGACGGCGAGCACGGCGACCTCCTCGCCGGACGCCGGCTCGCCCGCCTCGACCTCGGCGTCGGCCACCACCGTCTGGCAGCGGGGGCAGCTGGTGACCACCCGGTCGGCGAAGGAGATCAGGCCGGCCTCGTAGAGGGAGACGAAGGCGGTGGCGCCGGCGGTGGCGGGGTCGGGGCCGGTGCCTTCCTCCGGGCACAGGCCGGCGGCGGCGAGGACGCCGGCCACCCGCTCGAGCTGCTCCTGCTCGACCTCGGCGGAGCGGGAGGCGAAGACCTCGGGGCCGGCGCTCACCGGGTCCAGCCCCTCGCGGGCCAGGCTCTGCTCGACCAGCCACTGCATCCAGACATCCGCCCTGACCAGGGGCAGGACCCAGTCGGCGGGCCCGTCCCGCCGGCGGCCCAGCTCGGCGGCGACGTCCACCGCCACCAGCTCGGCCAGCTCGGCGGGGGTCGGTCCGGTGCCCACGCGCAGCGGGGCAGGGATGAAGCGGCGGGCACCGTCCACGGCGGCAGAGAGCGTAGCCAGCCGCCCGGGCCCGACCAGCGGGTCGCCGGCGACAGGCGGGGGGTCAGCCGGCGGAGAGCGAGGCGGCCTGCTTGGCCGTCAGAGCGGCCTGGTCGGCCAACCGCTGGGCCAGGGGCCGGGCCCCGTTGGCGACCTCCCCGAGGCGGGGGCCCACGCCGTCGGCCGTGTCACGCAGCCGCTGGTAGACCTCGTCGCCGAGGTGCTCGAGGCGGGGCCGGGCCGCCTCAGCCAACTGGGCGGCGCCCACCCGGGCCTGGCCGGCGAGCTGCTCGACCTTGGGACGGGCCTGGCCCGCCAGCTGCTCCACCCGGGGGCGGGCCTGCTCGGCCAGGTGGCCGGCGCCCACCCGGGCCTGCTCGGCCAGCTGCTCCACCCGGGGGCGGGCCTGCTCGGCGAGATGGCCGGCGCCCACCCGGGCCTGCTCGGCCAGCTGCTCCACCCGGGGGCGGGCCTGCTCGGCCAGGTGCTCGATGCGGGGCCGGGCGGCCTCGGCCGCCGAGGCGATGGCGTCGCGGGCGACGGGTGCGAGCACCCGGGCGGCCTCGGCGATCTCCCCGCCGGCGACCAGGGCGGCCGCGGCCAGCTTGCGCCGGCCCCGCTGGTCGAGAACGGCGCCGACCAGGGCGCCGAGAGCCCCGCCGACCGCGCCGGACACGACCGCCTTGCGGGCGACGGTGCCCTCCTCGCCGTTGTCTCGCATGGCGGAGACGGCGCCGGCCCCCGCCCCGGCCGCCCCGCCCACTGCCACACCCAGCCAGATCTTGTTCATAGAAACGGTCGTTCCCCCACCTGGGTCGGTTCCATGCGGCCACGCCGCCGCGGCGGGCCAGGCTAGGGGTGGAAGGCGGAGAAGGGAAGAGGCGAGGGCCTAGGAGGCGGCCCGGCGGGGCCGGTCGACCTTGGGGGTGTCGGTCCTCGGCATGAGGGTGGGGTTCACCCGGTCGAGGACGACGGAACGGTCCACCACGCACTTGCCGATGTCCGTGCGGCTCGGAAGGTCGTACATGACGTCGAGGAGGACCTCTTCGAGGATGGCCCGCAGACCCCGGGCGCCGGTGCCGCGGAGGAGGGCCTGGTCGGCCACGGCCTCGAGGGCGTCGTCGCTGAACTCGAGCTCGACGCCGTCCAGCTCGAACACCCGGCGGTACTGCTTCACCAGGGCGTTCTTCGGCTCCACCAGGATGCGGACCAGGGCCTCGCGCTCGAGGTTGGAGACCGCCCCGATGACCGGCAGGCGGCCGACGAACTCGGGGATGAGGCCGAACTTGAGCAGGTCCTCGGGCAGCACGTGGCGCAGGGTCTCCCCCTCGTCGCGCTGGCCGGCGCTGTCGATCTCGGCCCGGAAGCCGATCCCCTTGCGGCCGATGCGGCTCTCGATGATCCGGTCCAGCCCGGCGAAGGCCCCGCCGCAGATGAACAGGATGTTGGTGGTGTCGATCTGGATGAACTCCTGGTGGGGGTGCTTGCGGCCCCCCTGGGGCGGCACCGAGGCCGTGGTCCCCTCCAGGATCTTGAGCAGGGCCTGCTGGACGCCCTCGCCCGACACATCGCGGGTGATCGACGGGTTCTCGCTCTTGCGAGCGATTTTGTCGATCTCGTCGATGTAGATGATGCCCGTCTCGGCCTTCTTGACGTCGTAGTCGGCGGCCTGGATCAGCTTGAGGAGGATGTTCTCCACGTCCTCGCCCACGTAGCCCGCCTCGGTGAGGGCGGTGGCGTCGGCGATGGCGAACGGGACGTTGAGCATGCGGGCCAGGGTCTGGGCGAGGAGGGTCTTGCCGCACCCGGTGGGGCCGAGCAGCAGGATGTTCGACTTGGCCAGCTCGACGTCGGCGTCGTGGTAGGCGCCGGCCTGCACCCGCTTGTAGTGGTTGTAGACGGCGACCGACAGGATCTTCTTGGCGTAGTCCTGGCCGATGACGTAGTCGTTCAGGAAGTCGAAGATCTCCCGCGGCTTGGGCAGCTCATCGAAGCGCAGCTCGGAGGACTCGGCCAGCTCCTCCTCGATGATGTCGTTGCACAGGTCGATGCACTCGTCGCAGATGTAGACGCCCGGGCCCGCGATGAGCTTCTTGACCTGCTTCTGCGACTTGCCGCAGAAGCTGCACTTGACGAGGTCCCCACCGTCGCCGAACTTTGCCACCCCTGGTCTCCCGCCCCTAGGCGACGCCGGCGGCCTGCGGAACGCCCGCAAGCTCCCGGGTCGTGATCACTTCGTCGATGATGCCGTACTGACGAGCCTCGTCCGCGCTCATGATGAAGTCGCGGTCAGTGTCCTTCTGGATCTTCTCTATCGGCTGACCGGTGTCGAGGGCAAGCATCTGGTTCAGCAAATCCCGCATGCGCAGGATCTCCTTGGCCTGGAGCTCGATGTCGGTCGCCTGGCCGGCGGCCCCCCCGTAGGGCTGGTGGATGAGGATCCGGGCGTGGGGCAGGGCGAAGCGCTTGCCCTTGGTGCCTCCAGCTAGCAGGACGGCGGCGGCCGAGGCGGCCTGCCCGTAGCAGAAGGTCGATTTGTCGGGCTTGATGAACTTCATGGTGTCGTAGATGGCGAACAGCGCCGTGATGTCCCCGCCCGGCGAGTTGATGTAGATGTTGACGTCCTTGTCAGGGTCCTCGTACTCGAGGAAGAGCAGCTGGGCGCAGACCAGGTTGGCGATGGTGTCGTCGATGGGGGTGCCCAGGAAGATGATCCGCTCGCGCAGCAGGCGGGAGTACAGGTCGTAGGCCCGCTCACCCCGGTTGCTGGACTCGACGACCGTGGGGACCAGGTAGTTGTAGACGGGCTCGATCACTGGGCGACCTCCGCGGTGGGCTGGGGCTCCGTCGTGCCGGACGGTGCGGGCTGGGACTCGGTCTCCTCGCCGCCCGGCACCTCGCCGGCGGCGACCTCCAGCTCGGCCCTATCCACCGGACGCCCCTCCTCGTCCACCGGCTCGACGTGCTCGACGAGCCACGCCAGGGCCTTCGCCTTGCGCACATCCGAGCGTAGCGCCTCCAACCCGTCGGATCGTTGAAGCTGGCGGCGCAGCTCGTTCTCGCGCACGCCGAAGCGCTGGGCGAGGCGCTCCACCTCGGCGTCGAGGTCCTCGCCGGTGGCCTCGATGGACTCGGCGTCGGCCAGGGCCCGCAGGGCGAGGTCGGCCTTGACCGCCTCGACGGCGCCCTCGCGCAGGCTGGCGACGAACTCCTCCTCGGAGGTACCGGTGGTGGCCAGATAACGGGCGATGTCGGCCCCCTGGGCCTCCAGCCGGTGGGAGAGGTCATGGGCCCGCCGCTCCATCTCCGAATGCACCAGCGGCTCGGGCGCCTCGTCGGTCACCAGGCTGATGAGGGCGCCCAGGGCCCCGTCGCGCAGGGCCATGCGGGCCTGCACCCGCCGCACCGTCTCCAGCCGGCGCCGGATGTCGTCGCGCAGCTCGGCCACGCTCTCGAACTCGGAGGCGTCGGCGGCCCACTCGTCGGTCACCTCGGGAAGGACCTTCTCCTTGACCTCCTTCACGAGGACCTGGAAGGAGATCTCGCCGTGCTCCCCCGCCTCGGCGTTGAACTTGAGGATGTCGCCGATCCGGGCCCCCCGAAGGTTGTCGTCGAGCTCGGGGACGATGAGGCCGGAGCCCACCTCGTACATGAAGTCGTCGGCCGACAGGTCGTCGAAACGCTCGCCGTGGCGGTAGCCGGACACGTCGATGGTGACGTTGTCCTTGTCCTGGGCGGGACGGGCCACCTCGCGCAGCTCGGCCATCGTCTCGCGCAGCCGGTCGACCTGGGCGTCCACGTCCTCGTCGGATACGTCGGTGCGGGGAACCGTCACCTGCAGGCCGGCGTAGCCCGGTATGGCGACGGTCGGGCGGATCTCGACCACCGCCTCGAAGGTCACCGCCCCGGACTCCTCCCCCGAGGTGATGTCGATCTCCGGGGCGGCGATCGGGTCCACGTCGTTGTCGCGCACCGCCTGGGCGTAGTAGTCGGGCAGCGACACCCGCAGCGCCTCCTGGCGGGCGGCGTCCTTGCCTATGCGGGCCTCGATCACCCGGCGGGGCGCCTTGCCGGGACGGAACCCGGGGATACGGACCTCGCTGGCGATCCGGCGGAAGGCGGCGTCGAGCGCCTTTTCGAACTCGGCCTCCTCGACCTCCACCGAGAGCTTCACCTTGTTGCCCTCGAGGGGCTCGAGCAGCGTCTTCATCGAGAAGCCCGAGTGTACCGGCCGCCTGGGCGGGCCCCGACCCCGTTAACGAGGCCGGCGCCCCTGGTCAGCGGGGCAGCTCGCGCCAGGGCAGCTCACGGTCGGCGCGGGGCTCGCCGGGCAGGCCGAGGACCCGCTCCCCGATGATGTTCTTCTGCACCTGGTCGGTGCCGCCGGCGATGTGACCGGCCGGACCCGACAGGAAAGCGTCGCGCCACGAGGCGGCCGTCTCGTCGCCTCCGGCCACCGCGGCCGGCCCCAGCATGGACAGGGCCGCCTCGGAGGTGCGGGTCCCCAGCTCGGCGCCGGCCAGCTTGGCCACCGACCCCTCCGGTCCGGGCACCTTGCCCTGGGCGGCGGCGGTGCGGGTGCGCAAACCGATGAACTTGAGGGACTGGCCCCGGATGTAGGCGTCGGCCAGGCTCTGGCGCACCAGCGGATCGGACCCGGCCCCCACCCGGGCGGCCAGCTTGATCAGGCGGTCGGGGCCGCCTCCCCGTCCACCCCCGCCGCCGGCGCCGATGGCGACCCGCTCGTTCATCAGCGTGGTGATGGCGATCCGCCACCCGTCGTTCACGTCTCCGATCACGTTGTCCACCGGCACACGGACGTCGTCGAAGAAGACCTCGTTGAACGACGACGCCCCGTTCATCTGGCGCAGCGGGCGGATGGTGACCCCGGGGGCGTGCATGTCCACGATGAAGGCCGTGATGCCCCGGTGCTTGGGCACCTCGGGGTCGGTGCGGCAGATGATCTCGCCGAAGTCGGAGTACTGAGCGCCCGAGGTCCAGACCTTCTGGCCGTTGAGCACCCACTCGTCCCCGTCGCGCACCGCCATGGTGGACAGGGACGCGACGTCGGAGCCGGCGCCGGGCTCGCTGAACAGCTGGCACCAGATCTCGTCCCCTCTGAGCAGCGGCACGAGGTAGCGCGACGCCTGGGAGTCGGTCCCATGGGCCCGCAGGGTGGGGGCGATCATGCCGAGGCCGATGACGAAGGCGGCCGCCGGCACGGGGTGGCGGGCCTCCTCCTGGTCGAAGATGACCTGCTCCATGGTCGTGCCGTTGCGCCCGCCGAGCTCGGGCTCCCAGGGGATCTTGGCCAACCCCGCCTCGAACTTGGCCCGTTGCCAGGCCTTGGCCAGGCTGATCCAGTCGGGCGAGCCCATGGCGTGCTCCTCCGAGGGAGGCCCCCCAGCCCGGCCGGAACCCACGACCTTGGGCACGTTCTCGTCGAGCCAGGCCCGGCACTCCTGGCGCCAGGCGGCCTGTTCCGGCGTGTCCTCGAAGTCCATGTCTCCCCCTTCCGGGCTCATCCTGGCTCACAGGCGGACAGAAGCGCACCCCGAACGGCGTCATCGGAGGCGGGGACCCACGTCTATTGGGGCAGTGGTCCCAGCCGGCGGCGCCGGGCGTCAGAAGCAGACACCCACCGCCGCCCAGTCGGAGCACCGTCAGCCGAAGCGGTCGGCCTCTGGGGGGCCGGCCGGACCGGCCCGCCGGTGGGCCCACGACCTTTTCGGGTACTGCCCGCCCGGTGGCCACGAGCGAGCAGACCGGGCAGCTGGGCCTCGCCGAATACTTGGCGGCCACCCTGCGGCTCGTCCTGCTCGGGGGGGCCGCCATCGCCGCCATGGGAGTGGCTGGACGGTTCCTCCAGTGGCCGCTGCTGTCCGCGACCCTCGGCCCGACCATCTACGTGTTCATGGCCCACCCCCGCAGCGAGTCGGCCCGGCTGCGTTCCGCCGTGGTCGGGCACGCCACGGCCGTGGCTGCCGGGCTGTTCAGCGTGGCCGTGTTCGGCCTGTGGAACCACCCGGCCTCCAACATGGCCGGGCACGTGACCCTGCACCAGGCGGGGGCGTCGGCGGTCGCGTTGGGTATCACCCTGGCCGTGCTCCACCTCGCCCAGGCCCATCACGCCCCGGCCGGCGCCACCGCTCTCTTGGTGGCCACGGGGATCGCCCACCCAGGCCGACCCCTGTTCGGCCTAATGATCGGGGTCGGAGCGGTCGTCGCCTTGGGGCCGGCCCTGGGCCGGTTCCCCCTGGGCCGGACCGGATTGGCCGAAGAAGAGCAGCAGTGAGCTTCCTCGCCTATGTCCTGGCCGTCCTGGCCGCGGGGGCCAACGCCACCTCCAACGTGCTGCAGCGGATGGCCAACCGCGAGGAGCCGCCCGAGCTCTCGATGAGCCCGCGCCTCATCGTCGACCTGGTCCAGCGGCCGGTGTGGCTGGCCGGCATGGTCGCCGTCATCCTCTCCTTCGCGCTCATGGCGGCCGCCCTGGGCATGGGGCAACTGGCCGCCATCCAGCCCATTGCGGTCCTCGAGCTGCCGCTCACCCTGGTGGGAGCGGCCAAGGTCTTCGGGGCTGGGCTCGGCAAACGCGAGTGGGCGGCGGCGGCCGTCATGAGCGCCGGGCTGGCCGGGCTCATCGCCTTCCTCTCCCCCGCCGCCGGCCACCACGGCCGGGCGCCCGCCGCCGACTGGCTGGTGGCCAGTGCCGCCACCATCGCCTTGGTCATCGCCTGCGTCGCCGCCAGCTACACCGGGCCTCCGGCACGACGCCCGGCGCTGCTCGGGGTGGCGACCGGAATCACCTTCGGGCTGACGGCCGCCTATATGAAAGGCATGACCGCCGGTTACCGGCACGGCATCGGCGGCGTCTTCCTCTCGTGGCAGACCTACGCCATGGTGGCGGCGGGGCTGGTCGGCATGTTCCTGATGCAGAACGCCCTGCAGGCCGGGCGCCTCATTGCCGCCCAGCCCGGCATCACTCTCGCCGACCCGCCCATCGCCATCGTCTGGGGCGTCTTCGTGTTCAAGGAGTCCACCAAGGGGGGCGTCTTCGTCGTCCTCGCCGTCCTGTCCGGGCTGGCCATGGCCGCCGGCGCCGCCGTGCTGGCCCGCTCGCCGCTGCTCGAGGGCGAGTCCGCCACCGAGGAGCCCGACATGCGGCAGAACGGCGATGAGGGCGAGCGGCGGGCCCCTACGATGGGCTCCTGACCGGGGCGTAGCGCAGCCTGGTAGCGCACCACCTTTGGGAGGTGGCGGTCGTGGGTTCAAATCCCACCGCCCCGACGGACGGAGAGTAGGTTCTCCGCTCCCGCGCGGGTGTAGCTCAATGGCAGAGCTCCAGCCTTCCAAGCTGGCTATGCGGGTTCAATTCCCGTCACCCGCTCCAAAGGCTCAGTTATCAGCGCCGGCGCAGCGTGTACACCGGCACCCGCCCGATGCCCTTCAGGGTGCGGACCCGGCGCAGCTGGCGGAGCGAGAACGCCGGCACCTCGCCGAGAAGGTCAGCCAGCTCGGCCGACACCAGCACGGTGCCGGGCCGGGCGATGTTCACCAGCCGGCTGGCCAGGTTGACGGCCGGTCCGAGCAGGTCGCCCTCGCGCACGATCACCGGGCCGAGGGCCAACCCAACCCGCACGTCGGGCACCGCCTCGTCGGCCGAGTAGGTGGCAGCCAGCTCGAGGCCCACCTCGGCGGCGGTGACGGGGTCGTCCACCGCGAAGAAGACCTCGTCGCCGATCATCTTCACCACCCGCCCACCGAAGGCGGCGATGCGGTCGTAGGCGATCTCCTCGAAGCGGTCGACGACCGTGGCCAGGGTGGTCTCGTCCGCCTCCTGGCTGAAGGCAGTGAACCCGACGAGGTCGGCGAACCCGACGGTCAACGAGATCCCACCTTCGCGGGCCTCGACCACGCCGACCGACTCGCGGGCGAGGGCAGCCAGCAGGTGACGGCGCCAGCCGTAGGTGATGTAGCGCTCGAGCTCGTCGGCCAGGGCAGAGACGAAGTTCACCACCGCCCCGGTCAGCTCGGCCGGTTCGACGCCCTCGGCCTGCATGACGCCGGCGAGGCGTTCGGCCACGACGTGGACCTCGGACTCGGCCATGCGGGCCGCCGACTGGCCGATGACCCGGGTGAGCTGGAGGAGGGTGGCCTGCTCGACCGCCCCTGAGTCGACCAGCCGGTGAGCGGAGCCCAAGGTCTGCAGGTCCAGGTCGGTGAAGATGCGCTCGTCGTCGCGGGCGTCGGGGAAGCCCATGGCCCGCCAGAGGCGACGGGCCTCGTCCTCCGGCACCCCCGACGCCGCTGCCAGCTCGGCCCGGGTGTAGCGGGCCTCGCCCACCACCCGGCGTTCCGCCTCTGACCAGACATACGGAGGCTGGACCTCGGTCACTGGCCCAGGCTTGCAGAACCTGGGTCACGGGCGGCGCGAATGGTGCCTACTACCATGCCGGTGGGCGGATTTCACCGGACCGGCGGCGAGCCGGGGCTGGGGTGCCGTCCCGACCCAACCAGCGACCGGAGGGTGCGACCCTGCGAGCGGCGACCGTCCGCACGATGATCATCGTCGCCACCGCGGCGGTGGGAGCGCTGCTCGTCGCCGGCATCGTCGGCGCCGTCGTGCACAACGGCACTCCGTCGGCCACTCCACCCGCCCCCACATCCCCTGCCGCGCCCACCTCCACCGCCGCGCCAACGACGGCGGCTCCCTCCACCACCGCACCGGCCCGCACCCCGACCTCCACCACGTCGCCGCCGACCACCGCGTCCGCCCCGAGCACGCCGACGACCACGGCCCCGTCGGGGCTGGCGGTGGGGGGCGGTGCCGTTCCGCAGGAGACGCAGCTGTCCAAAACCGGGGGCCAGCCCTTCGCCATCCCGGGGGCGGCCGTCGCCACCGGGGCCCTCTTGCTGCGCCGGCGTGTGAGGCGCCGCTCAGGCCGGCACTGACCCCTCGGGCAGCGACGAAGGGATGTATAGGCTCCCCCGCCATGAAGACCAAGGCTGCGGTGCTCTGGAACCTCAACGAACCCTGGAAGGTCGAGGAGGTGGAGCTGGGAGACCCCGTCGCCGGTGAGGTGCGGGTGAAGCTCGCCGCCTCCGGGCTCTGTCACTCCGACGAGCATCTGGTCACCGGAGACATACCGGCCGCGCTGCCGGTCATCGGCGGGCACGAGGGTGCCGGCATCGTCGACGCCGTCGGCCCCGGGGTGACGAGCGTCCAGGAGGGCGACCATGTCGTCCTCGGCTTCATCCCGTCGTGCGGTCGCTGCCGCATGTGCTCGACCGGGCGCCAGAACCTCTGCGACCTGGGCGCCATGCTCATGGGGGGCGTGGCCCTGGCCGATCAGACCCACCGGTTCAAGACCGCCAGCGGTCAGGGGGTCGGCACCATGTGTCTGCTCGGCACCTTCTCGCCGTACACGGTCGTGCACGAGTCGTCGGTGATCAAGATCGAGGACGACATCCCGCTCGACAAGGCCGCCCTGGTCGGGTGTGGCGTCACGACCGGGTGGGGATCGGCGGTCTACGCCGCCGAGGTGCAGCCGGGCGACACCGTCGTCGTGGTCGGCATCGGTGGCATCGGCGCCAACGTGGTGCAGGGGGCCAAGCTGGCCGGCGCCCGCTACATCGTCGCCGTCGACCCGGTCGAGTTCAAGCGTGAGCAGGCCCAGGCGTTCGGGGCCACCCACACGGCGGAGAGCATCGACAAGGCCTTCTCGCTGGTGAACGACATCACCTGGGGCCAGCTGGCCGACAAGGCCATCATCACGACCGGGGTCGCCACCGGCGACCTGATCGCCCCCACCATGAGCCTCGTCTCCAAGGGCGGCCGGGTCGTCGTCACCGCCGTCGGCCCGTTCCTGCAGAGCGACGTCAAGCTCAGCCTGTTCGAGCTCACCCTCTTCCAGAAGGAGCTGCGGGGCAGCATCTTCGGGTCAGCCAACCCGCGGGCCGACATCCCCAAGCTCCTGTCGCTCTACCGCGACGGCCTGCTGAAGCTCGACGAGCTGGTGACCCGGACCTACACGCTCGAGCAGGTCAACGAGGGCTATCAGGACATGCGCGACGGAAAGAACATCCGCGGCGTGATCATGTACGACTGACGTCTCACCGCGGCGTGACCGTGCGCCGGAGCATCAGCGCTCCGGCGCTCAACAGCACCACGGCAAAGACGGCCAGCGCGGCCACGTCCCAGCCGATGGCCGCCAGACCGGCGTGGCGGAAGACGAGGGCGACGTAGCCGTCCATGGCCCAGGCCGTCGGGAACAGGTGCCCCACCGTGCGCATGGCGGGGCCGACGATGTCGAGGGACCACATGCACCCGCCGAGCATCCCCATGCCGATGGCGGCGGGGATGCCGATAGCCCCGGCCTGTTCGGGCGAGCGGGCCAGGGTGCCGAGGAGCATCCCACCGCCGGCGGCGGCCAGGGCCGCCAGCACGACGAGGACGATCACTCCCAATGGATTGCCCCAGTCGACCCGCAGGATCACCCAGCCGACCACGACCAGCAGGAGGGCCTCGACGACGGCGGCGACGACGAGAGGAACGGCCTCGCCCAGCATCACCGCCCCGGTCGAGGTCGGCGTGGACAGCATGCGCCGGGTGAGACCGAGCCGGCGGCTCTGCACGAAACCGGCCGAGCCGGTGAGGGCCACCACGAAGGTGAACAGCACCACGTTGGACGGCGCGGTGTAGGCGTAGGGGCTCGGGGACTGCACCTTCGAGTTGCGGTCGGCGGCGAAGGCGGCGTTGGTCATGGCCTCGGCCCGACCCAGCCCGGTCGCCAAGGGCACGCCCCGGGTGGCCAGGGCGTAGCGGGCGGCGGCGATCTCTGCCCCCTGGGTCGCCAGCACGTTCGAGAGCTGAGCCCGGGCGTCCTCCGCCTGGGGCTGGCCCACGTCGTAGACGGCGGTGACCGTCGCCCCGCCCCCGGCGAGCAGGCGGGCGCCGTATCCGGCAGGGATGACCACGCCGGCCAGCAGCAGGTTGCGCCGAACGCTGCGCTTCACCGCCCCGGCGTCGTGCACGGTCCGAACCGAGACCTGATCGGAGCGGGCCAGGAGGGCCACGGCCCGGGCCGACAAGGCGGAGTGGTCCTCGTCGACCACGCCGACGACGATCTTCTTTCCGGCGCCGAACACGCCGCCGACCAGGAGCATGATCATCATGGGCAGAACGAGGGCGCCGAAGTAGACCCGGCGGTCGCCGCCCACCCGGCGCAGGTTGGCCAGGGCGATGGCCGCCGCCCGGCGCAGCTGGTCGCCGGTCACAGCCGGATCACCTGCCGGGCCCGGACCAGGGCGAGGGAGCCGCACACCAGGGCGAAGCCGGTCAGGGCGATGACCGGCCCGACGATCGCCCGGGCGCCGGCCCCGTCGAGGGCGAGGTCCCCGAAGCCCTGCAGGGCCCAGCCGTTGGGGGTGGCCAGGCTCAGCTTGGCCAGGAGCGGGGGCAGGCTGCCCGGAGGGAAGAAGTTGCCGCCGAAGAGGGCGAGCACCAGCCCGGTGATCAGCACGGCCAGGTCGGCCCGGGCCTGGTCGCGGGCGTTGGCGGCGACGAGGATGGCCACCCCGGCCATGGAGACGGCGGTGGCGACGCTCAGGGCCAGCACCGGCCCGGTCGCCCCCCATGACGCCCCGAACAGGCGCGAGGTGGCGACCCACATGGTCAGGATGCTGAGGATGGCCAGGCCGAGCAGGCCGGCGATCTTGCCGCCGATCACCGAGGCCGCCCTCACCGGGGCGGCGACCAGCCGGGCCAGGGTGCCGCCCTCGCGCTCGGCGAGGATGCTGCGGGCCCCGGTGCCGGCCCCAATAAAGAGGAACACGATGGCCATGGCCGGCGCGAAGTAACCGACGAGGCTCTGGCGGGCGCTCTGGCCCCGGTTGACGACCAGGACGGCCGGGGCCACCCCGGCGGCGCGCACCTCGGACGGCTCGAGCTGGGCGACCGGAGGACGCTGGCCGCCGTAGGTGACGGAGGCGGCCAGGGTGCCGGCCGCCAGCCGTGAGTTGATGGCGCCCACCAGGTCAGCGGCGATGGCGGCGCCGACCGGCGCCGACTTCGTTGCGATTACCCGCGGCGCCCACGACGGCGGACGGGTGGAGTTGCCGTTGCCGTGCCCGACGACGGTCGCCGTCGCCCTGACCTGCTGGGGGGTCAGCGGCATCGCTTCGGCGGCGAAGGCGAAGGCCTTGGTGACGAAATCGGGGGGCACGACGACGCCTCCGGCGATGCGGCCGCGGCGCACGTCGTTGCGCATGGCGGTGAACGACGAGTACCGGACGACCGACACCTCGGGCGGTATCGAAGCTCCTTTGACGGCCGCGTCGACCACGGCGCGGGCCGCCGGCGTGGGACTGAGGTCGGCCAGGCCGATGGTGACGAACCCACCTGACGCTGACGGGTGGAAGGCGATCCCCATGATGGCGGCCAGGGCGAAGGGCGCCACGAAGGCCGTGATGATCACCGAGCGGTCACGCAGGCGGCGGCGCATCTCGGTGACCGCCACCCAGAAGGCGGCCCTCATCAGTCGCGCAACTCTCGGCCGGTCAGCGAGAGGAAGACCGCTTCGAGGTCCGGCTCGGCCACCTCCACGCTCCACATCTCGACGCCGCAGGCGTCGGCCGCCTCGATGAGGGGCCGCAGGACCCGGCGGCCGTCCGCCGCCACCAGCTCCACCGCGTCACCGACGTCCTCGGCCGATTCCACTCCGGGGAGGGCACGGCAGCGCTGGGCGAAGGCCGCCAGGTCGCCGTCGGCCGCCACCCGGACCCGGTCGCGTCCTCCCACCAGGTCGACGAGCTGGCGGCGGGTCCCCTCGGCGACGAGCTTGCCGCCGTCGATGATGCCGATCCGGTCGCACAGCCGCTCGGCCTCCTCCATGTAATGGGTGGTGTAGAGGACGGCGAGGCCGGCCGAGCGCAGCGACTCGACCGTCTCGAGGATGGAGTTGCGGCTCTGGGGGTCGACGCCGACCGTCGGCTCGTCGAGCACGAGAAGACGGGGGTGGTTGAGCAGGCCGGCGGCGATGTTGGCTCGACGCTTCATGCCCCCGGAGTAGCCCTCGATGCGGTCACCCGCCCGGTCGGTCAACCCCACCGTCTCCAGCACCTCACCGACCCGGCGGGCGAGCTCGGCGCCCGACAGCCCGTACAGCCGCCCGAAAAAGCGGAGGTTCTCCGCCGCCGACAGCTCCGGGTAGAGGGCAACCTCCTGGGGCACGTACCCGATGGCGGCCTTGGCCGCCACCGAGCGGGCGTTGATCGACCGGCCGGCCACCCACACCGAGCCGGCGTCGCAGGGAACCAGCCCGCAGATCATCGAGATGGTGGTGGTCTTGCCGGCGCCGTTCGGGCCGAGCAGTCCGTAGCACTCGCCCTCGGACACGGTGAAGCCGACGCCGTCGACCGCCAACCGGTCGCCGTAGCGCTTCAGAAGGCCGTCACAGGTCAGGACCGGACCGTCCGTCATAGCCAGCCGCCTTCCCCCAGGACGCCGCTCACCAAGGGTAGCCAGAAGGTCGCGGGCAGTGCCCGCCCGGGGCGGAGTCAGCGGCTCACGGGACCACGCCGCGCAGGGCGTCGGCGCCGAATGCCGGCTCGACCAGGGCGGCGATGTTGGGACCCCGACGGAGGGAGTGGCCGCCGTCCACGTTGATGCACTGGCCGGTGATCCACGTCGACTCGGGACCGACCAGGAACCGCACCAGGTTGGCGACGTCCTCCGGCTCACCCACCCGCCGGATGGGCATGCAGGACAGGTAGTCGTCGACCACCGCCTCGTTCCCCATCAGGCCGGCGACCAGCGCGGTGCGCACCAGGCCGGGGCGCACGCAGTTCACCCGCACGTTGCTGGCACCCAGCTCATCAGCGGCCAGGCGGCACAGGTGGTCGATGCCGGCCTTGGCCACGCCGTAGGCCCCGAACCACCGGTGGGTGTTGGAGCTGGCGATGGAGGAGACGCCGACGAAGGAGCCCCCTCCGGACCGGACCATGACGGCGGCGGCGTGCTTGAGGGTCAGCATCGTGCCGGTCAGGTTCAGCTCGATGGTCCGCCGCCAGCGCTCGGCGTCGGTCAGGGTCAACGGGCCGATGGTCTCCGACCCGCCGGCGCAGGCCACCACCGCCTCCAGACGACCGGTCGCCTGCGAGGCCCGGACTACGGCCTCGTCGACCTGGTCCTCTTGGGTCACGTCGGCCACGACGTAGTCGGCCTGGCCTCCACCGACGCCGCCGATCTGGTCCACCGCGGCCCGGAGACGGTCCTCGGACCGCCCGCAGATGGTGACCGAAGCGCCGTCGGCGGCCAGGCGGACGGCGCACCCCAGCCCGATACCGCTTCCGCCGCCGGTGACCAGTGCGCTGTATCCCTCGAGGGCAGTGTCAGCCATGGGCGCTCAACCTAGGCGTTGCCCGATCGCATAGGTTCGGGACGGTGACCGCCGGGCCCCGCCAGGACTTCGACCCCAAGTCGTTCCCCGTCGCCCGCAAGGGCCGGTACTACGACGACTTCGAGGTCGGCCAGGTCCTCGAGCACCACTGGGGCCGCACCCTGACCGCAGCCGACAACGTCGCCTTCTCCACCGCTACCTGCCACTGGAGCCCGATGTACCTGAACGCCGAGTTCGCCCGGGCCCACGGCCACCCCGACGCGATAGTGAACCCGATGCTGGTGCTGTGCACCGCCGTGGGCCTGTCAGTCGAGGACCTGAGCGAGGCGGGCGGCCCCTTCCTCGGCGTCGACGGGTGCCGCTTCCACCGCCCCGTCTTCCCGGGTGACACCCTGACGGCCCGCTCGACGGTCATCGACAAACGCGAGTCGGCCAGCCGGGCGGGCACCGGAATCGTCACCTGGCACACGGAGGCCCACAACCAGCGAGGCGAGCTGGTGGTCGACTACCGACGGACGAACCTGGTGGCCAAGGAGCCGCGGTCGTGACCGGCCCGCTCTCCTCGCTGACCGGCGCGTCGAACTATTTCGAGGACTTCCACGTCGGCCAGCGCATCCGCCACGCCAGGGGGGCGACGGTCGACGAGGTGGAGGGCGGCTGGATGTCCAAGCTGGTGATGAACACGGCCCAGGCCCACTGGAATGAGGACTACCTGCGGGGCTCGCCGCTCGGCGACGGCCGGGTCGTGTTCGGCCTTCTCACCGCCTCGGTGGTCATCGGACTGGCCAGCCAGGACACCGCCGAGAACGCCCTGGCCGAGGTGAGCCTCGACGGGCTCCGGTTCACCTCGCCGGTCCACCACGGCGACACGCTGTACGCCTTCACCGAGGTGATCGAGACCTCACCTGCGGAGCGCGACGACGCCGGGCTGGTCCGCTTCCGGCACTGGGGCACGACCCAGGACGACCGAGTGGTGTTCGAAGGAGAGCGAACGGTGCTGGTTAAGCGGCGGACCCACTGGTCTGACCGGTGACCGACTACATGCGGGCCCACGAGGTGGCCGAGCCGATGCTGCCCGGACCGAGCGGGCCGCTGGCCGGCGTCAAGATCGTCGATCTCACCCAGGCCCTGGCCGGCCCCTTCTGCACCATGCTCCTCGCCGACCTCGGCGCCGACGTGGTGAAGGTCGAGCCGCCCCACGGCGACATGGCCCGCATGGTCCCTCCCTTCGCCGATGACGACACCGAGCGGTCGTTCGGCGGCTACTTCGCCAGCATCAACCGCAACAAGCGGGGCATCGTCCTCGACCTCAAGACCGACACTGGACGCCGGACCCTCGAGCGCATGGTGGAGGGCGCCGACGCTCTCGTAGAGAACTTCCGCGCCGGCGTAATGGACGGGCTCGGCCTCTCCTACGAGAGCCTCTCCGACCGCAACCCTCGCCTCGTGTACGCCGCCGTGCGGGGCTTCGGCGACCCCCGCACCGGCGAGAGCCCCTACGTCGACTGGCCGGCTTTCGACGTCGTCGCCCAGGCCATGGGCGGGGTGGTCAGCTTTACCGGCACCACCGACGGCGAGACGTTTCGGGTCGGCCCCAGCGTCGGTGATCTCTACCCGGCCACGGTGGCGGCCCTCGGCATCACCGCCGCGGTGCTGCACGCCCGCCAGTCGGGCCAGGGCCAGTTCGTCGACGTGGCCATGTACGACGCTCTCACCGCCCTGTCGGAGGCGATCGTCTACCGCTACTCCTACAACGGGACGGTCACCCGGCCCACGGGCAACAGCCATCCCCAGTTGGCTCCGTTCGACCTGTACCCCACCGCCGACGGTAAGTGCGCCATCGCCGCCCCGTCGGCCAAGCATTGGGAGATCCTCTGTGAGCTGATGGGCCGCCCCGAGCTGGTCGACGACCCGCGCACGGTCACCAACGGTCACCGCATGAAGAACGCCGACTTCGTCCGCCAGGTGATGACCGACTGGACCAGTTCTCGCACCACGGCCGAGATCATCGAGGTGCTGGGAGGCAAGGTCCCGGTGGGCCCCGTCCACGACGCCGCCGACCTCTACGCCGATCCACACCTGCAGGCCCGCCACATGCTGGTCGCCGTCGACCACCCGGGGGTCGACCGCCCCGTCGTCTTTCCGAACAGCCCGATCAAGTGCACGGCGACGCCAACCGGGGTCCACCGCCGGGCGCCCCGGCTGGGCGAGCACACCCACGAGGTGCTGGCCGAGCTGGAGCTGGAGGAGAAGCAGTGACCCGACCGTTCCGCCTCCGCCGCAGCGAGCTGTCGACGCCGGGCACCAGCGAGAAGATGATGACCAAGGCCGCCGGCTCGTCCGCCGATCTGGTCTTCCTCGATCTCGAGGACGCAGTGGCGCCCAACCAGAAGGAGGGCGCCCGCCGGCCGGTGGTGGAGGCCCTCACCGGGCTCGACTGGGGCTCGAAGGTCCGGGCGGTGCGGGTCAACGGCACCCATACCCAGTGGTGCCACGACGACGTGGTCGAGGTGGTCACCGGCGCCGGCGCCGTGCTCGACGTGATCATCATCCCCAAGGTCAAGGCTCCCCGCGACGTCTGGTTCGTGGACACCCTGCTCGCCCAGCTGGAGCGGAAGCTCGGGCTGCCCGAGAGACGGATCGGCCTCGAGGTCCTGATCGAGGAGACGGAGGCGTTGGCCCGGGTCGAGGAGATCGCCGGGTGCTGCGACCGCCTGGAGGCGCTGATTCTCGGAGTCGGCGACCTGTCGGCCAGCCAGGGGGTGCGGCTGGGCCACATCGGCCAAGCGGCCGACCGCTACCCGGGGGACATCTGGCACTACGCCCGCAACCGGATGATCGTGGCCGCCCGGGCCCACGGCCTCGATCCGATCGACGGGCCCTTCGCCGACTTCCGCGACCCGGACGGCTACCGGCGCGAAGCCGGATGGGCCGCCACCCTGGGCGCCGTCGGCAAGTGGGCCATCCACCCTGACCAGGTCGGCATCGCCAACGAGGTCTTCTCCCCCACGGAGCGCGAGATCGAGCAGGCCCGGGCTGTGGTGGGGGCGGTGCGCCAGGCCGAGGAGTCCGGAGAGGGGTCGGCCAACCTCAACGGGGTGATGATCGACGCCGCCACCGCCCGGATCTTCGAAGCGGTCCTGCGCCGGGCCGAGCAGGCTGGACTGGCGTGAGCGACGTCGCCCCCGAGGCTCCGGCGCCGGCCCGCCAGCTGGCGGGGCGCACCGCCGTCGTCACCGGCTCGGGGCAGAACATCGGCCGGGCCATCGCCCTGGCGTTGGCGGCGCAGGGCGCCAACGTCGTCGTCAACGGCCACGCCCACCGTGAACTGGTGGACTCGGTGGTCGAGGAGGCCCAGGCCCTCGGTGCCGGTGCCATCGGGGTCATGGCCGATGTTTCCGAGCCCGAAGAGGTCGACTCCCTGGTGGCGGCAGCTCAGGATGCCTTCGGTGCCGTCGATATCGCCGTGTCGAACGTCGGGGTGCGGATGCGTCAGTCGTTCGAGGAGATCACCATCGACGACTGGCACCGAACGCTGGCGTCGAACCTGCACGCCGCCTTCTACCTGGCCCACTTCGCCCTGCCCGGCATGCGCCAGCGGGGATGGGGTCGCATCATTCACATCTCGGGCTACGACGGGTGGACCGGCCACATGGACCAGCGGGCCCACAACGTGACCGCCAAGGCGGGGATGCACGGCCTGACCAAGGCCATCGCCCGCGAGTACGGCGTCCACGGCGTTACCGCCAACACGGTGGCGCCCGGCGCCATCGCCACCGTCCGCGACGCCGAGCAGTACGTGCACGTCGATTTGGACGCCATCCGCAAGCGGCTCGCCGTGCCGACGTTCGGCCAACCGGAGGACATCGCTGCCGCCTGTGTCTACCTGGCCGGCGAGAGTGGGCGGTTCGTCACCGGCCAGGTCATCCACGTCAACGGCGGGGAGTTCATGTTTTAGGAGGTGACCATGGCGGACGAGATCGGATTCACCGTGGAGGTGGCCGCCCGGGCGGCCGGGCTGTCGTTCGCCGACCTTCCTCCTGAGGTGGTCACTGTGGCCCGCCAGTGCGTCCTCGACTGGCTGGGGGTGACGCTGGCGGGGTCGACGGAGCCGGCGGCCACCATCCTGTTGGAGGAGCTCCTCGATGACGGGCCGGCCGACCGGGCCGCGGCCAGCGGCACGGTCGTCGGCCGTGCAGAGCGCCTCGGGCCCCGTGACGCCGCCCTGGTCAACGGGACGGCCTCCCACGCCCTCGACTACGACGACGTCAACGACGCCATGTTCGGGCACCCGACGGTGCCGGTGCTGCCCGGCGTGCTGGCCCTGGCCGAGGGGATGGGGGCCTCCGGTGCCGACCTGTTGTGCGCCTTCGTGGCCGGCTACGAGGCCGAATGCCAGATCGGCCGGGCCCTGGGTGTCGAGCATTACCGAAGGGGCTTCCATTCCACTGCCATCAACGGCGCCCTGGGTGCGGCGGCTGCGTGCAGCCGGCTGATGGGTCTGTCGCCGCACGACACCGCTGTCGCTCTCGGCATCGCCGCCACCGAGGCCGCCGGTCTCAAGTCGATGTTCGGCACCATGTGCAAGCCGCTCCATGCCGGCCAGGCGTCGGCCGCCGGCTTGCTGGCCGCCCGGCTGGCAGGGGGCGGGTTCACCAGCCGGGCGGACGCGGTCGAAACCGATCAGGGCCTGGCCGCCACCCACACGGCCGGCTTCGACCCCCGGCGGGGCCTGGCCGAGCCTCCCGGCGGGTGGCACATCCTCTCCAATCTGTTCAAGTACCACGCCGCCTGCTTCCAGACGCACTCGGCCATCGAAGGTCTGCGCCGGCTGCGCGACCAGGCCGGTTTCGGGCCGGACGACGTCGAGTCAGTCGTGATCCACGCCGAGCCGCTCCAGATGGGTATGTGCGCCATCCCCGAGCCGTCCACCGGTCTCGAGGTGAAATTCAGCCTGCGCCACACCGCCGCCTTCGTTCTCGCCGGCGTGGACACCGCTGCCATCGGCTCCTATCGCGACGAGAATGCTCGCGAGCCCTCGCTGGTCGGTCTGCGGCAGAAGGTGGAGGTGGTCGACGACCGCACCAGCGGCCGGGCCACCCCGATCGAGGTCCGCCTCCGGGGCGGGGAGGTGTTGACGGCAGCCCACGACGTCTTCGTGCCCGAGGCCGACCTGGCGCTGCAGGGCAAGCGGCTGGAGGAGAAGTTCCTGTCGTTGGCCGAGCCGATCATCGGGGCCTCAGCCGCAGGCCGTCTCGTCGGCGCGGTCAGTGAGCTGGCCCATCTTGGTGACGTACGGGAGCTGATGGCCGAGACCCGGCCGTCCGCCTGAGGAGGGACGATGGATCTGAACCTGGCCACTCTCTACGAGGTGATCGCCGACGCCGTGGGCGACGAGGCCGCCCTGATACACGGGGACCGGATTCTCTCGTGGTCGGAGATCGACGACCGGGCGGCCCGGCTGGCCGCGGCCATATCGGCGGCGGGGCTGGGACCGTCGAGCAAGGTCGCCCAGTACCTCTACAACTGCCCCGAGTACCTCGAGTCCTGCTACGCCGGCCTCAAGGTCCGGGGGGTGCCGGTCAACGTCAACTACCGCTACCTGAAGGACGAGCTCCGCTACCTCCTGGACAACAGTGAAGCCGAGGCCCTCTTCTTCCACGGCTCGCTGGCGGAGCGGGTGGCCGAAGTCCGAGACCAGCTGCCCGGACTGAAGCTGCTGGTGCAGGTGGATGACGGGGCGCCGCTGCTGGACGGCGCGGTCCTCTACGACGACGTGCTGGCGGCTCACCAGCCGATGGCACGAATCGAGCGCTCGGACGACGACATCGTCATGCTCTACACCGGCGGCACCACCGGTATGCCCAAGGGCGTCATGTATCGGTGCGGCGACGTCTACGGCGCCACCCTCTTCGCCATCGCCGCCCTGGCCGGCACGTCTCGCCCGCAGACTCCCGAGGAGCTGGCCGAGCTGGCCCGGACGCTTCGCCCGAAGGGCCTCTCCCCTGTCCATCTGCCAGCCGGCCCGCTAATGCACGGCGCCGCCATCGCCTCGTCGATCGCCGCCCTCTTGGCGGCGGGCACCGTCGTGACCCTCACCTCCCGCCATTTCGACGCTGACGAGCTGTGGAAGGCGGTACAGGACCGTCGGGTCACCCGGATCTCCATCGTCGGGGACCCCTTTGGCAGGCCGATGGCCGACGCCCTCGAGGAGGCCGCGTCGGCGGGCAAGCCGTACGACGTCTCCTCGCTACGGGAGCTGGACAGCACCGGCACCATGTTCTCGGAGCCAGTCAAAGAGCGGATCCTCGCCCACGCCGACATCAAGATCGTCGACAATCTCGCCTCCAGCGAGGCGCCAGGTATGGGCTCGACAGAGGTGACCCGGGGCTCCTCCGGCCAGACGGCCAAGTTCAAGCTCGGTCCCTTCGCCGCCGTCTTCACCGAGGACCACCGGCGGGTGGAAGCCGGCTCCGGCGAAGTGGGCCTGTTGGCGGTCTCCGGCGTGGTGCCCCTCGGCTACTACAAGGACCCTGAGAAGTCGGCCCGGACCTTCCCGACCATCGAGGGCCGCCGCTGGTCCGTCCCTGGCGACTTCGCCACCGTCGAGGCAGACGGGACCATCGCCCTCCTTGGGCGGGGATCGGTGTGCATCAACACCGCCGGCGAGAAGGTCTTCCCCGAGGAGGTGGAGGAGGTCGTCAAGGAGGCGCCGGCGGTCGAGGACTGCCTGGTGGTCGGCGTCCCAGACGAGAAGTACGGGGAGGCAGTGACTGCGGTGGTGTCGTTGCGGGCCGGCGCCTCAGCTGGCGAGGATGATCTGCGGGCCTTCGTGCACGGCCGGCTGGCTGGTTACAAGTGCCCGCGGCGGTTTGTGATCGTGGATGCAGTGCGGCGGGCGCCGAATGGAAAGGCTGATTACCCGTGGGCAAGGGAGGTTTCGCTACGTCGATTCTCCGTAGCTCACGCTGTCGAAGATCATTAGCACGAGCCGGTCGTCGTCAAGCTCCCAGGCGCCGACGTCGCGGTCCATTTGTCGAGGACGGAAGTCACGGTGATCGAGTACACCACGCCCGCCGCAGAACTCTTCACAGTGATGGCGGCCGGAGAACCCGTAACGCTCGCGCTACCGTTAGAACCGCTACTGCCTCCTGCCGTCTCGGTCCAAGTAACTGTGTAAGTCTCGCCTGTGAACCTGGTTGACGGCCCCTGCCAGCTAACCGACACATTCTCCTTGTGGCCGTTTCCAGTACATGTTCCGTTGGACGGCGTCACTCCTGTACCAGCTGCCAAGGTTTGCGCCTTTCCGTGGCCGGTCCCAGTCTTGAGGCCCCCCCACTTCACAAGGGATAGGGCGGAGGCCCCAGTGGCCGGCACCAGTATGAACGCGGCAGCCACAATGAGGACGTGTCTAGCCCGCGTCATGCCTTGCCTCCGGACGCCGTGATGGCCAGTGGGAATATGCCACCCTGACAGCTGTTAGGCGCGGCCGAAAGCATCTGAATATCGAGCGTGCGGGTCGCCGATATCTTCTTAGGTATGAGCCAGGTCCCGGAGTACGGCGTGATTTGAAGGTTCGAAGCTCCGCACGACCCGTTAGCAGGTTGTGCGGTCACGCTAACGGTATAGATGTTGATGTCGTAGCCGTTGGGATTACTCACCGTTACCAATAACTGGCCCGTGTCACCGGGATACAAGCCACTGGCGCCCCCGGTGATGGAAAAGAGCGGGTGTGGATTGCCTCCGCCGTTGCCGCCCTTCCCGCTGTTCCCGTTTCCAGGAGTTGAAGCCGTTGATGACGACCCGCCGATTGCGGCGCCTTGTCCCGTGACAGTCTGGGCTTGGGCTGAGCCAGTTACGAACCAGGCCGCTCCTATTGCGCTAGATACCAACACGACGCTAACTACCAGCCGCCGGTAGGTCCTCGGTCGTGCTATAGACAAGCGCATCATTCTCGGTCTCTCCGCAGGTATGACCCAATAGGGCAACACAGTCGCTACATGGCGATGTTGTGGGGGCGAGTTCCCCCACGACATCGCCTCTTCTCCAGTCCTAGCTACCGCTGCTCTGGGTCGCGGTCACATCCAACGTCGCGCTGAAGGTCTGGCCCTGGCACGCATTGTCCGCCGTTGAGGCCATAGTTGCGTTGTTGTGAAGAGTGACTTTCTGCGGGGTAGTCGTATTGGGTGCGAGAGTAAGACCCGTACCGTTGGCAGAGGCGAAGGCGAAGCTCACGGGATTCGCGGTCGAGCCATTCGCAGAAACCCCATTGTCACAGTTCGCCACGCTAGATGCGAAGTGCGGTGTGCTCGCGTCGAGCGTGGCATTCGTAACAGTGATCTGGAAGGCGTTCGGATTCGTCATGTAGAAGGTGACGTCACCATTGCCGCCAGGGAAGAGCTGGGCTGTCGGTGACGAGTCGGCGCTGACTGCAAAGGTCAGGCTGGTTGCTGCCGCTTTTCCCGTTCCGCTCTCTTGCGTGTTCCACAAGGTGTAGGTCAGGGTGGCGAAGGCCGCTCCGCCGGCCAGCAAGGTTCCGGCCGCGATTCCTGCGGCCCATGCCGGCTTGGCACGCATGCCTGAAAGAAAAGTTCTCATTCGTCCTGTCTCCTTAGGGATGGATGGTTCGTCCGACGGGCGTCGGTTTCGCCACTCACTCCCCGGAGACCAGGCGACCAACTGGGCCTCTCGGATCAAAATGTCGCCCTTCGCGGGTTCCCATCTCGGTCCCCGCTTGGGGACAACCTTCGACCTCGCCCGACAACGCTGGGACATAGCGAGAACAACGGTCGCCCAATTCTGGGCTAGGATTTCGTGAAACTCACTAAGGGTGATCGTGCACCGTCGCAGAGCGCCGATCCACCGCTCTCTATGGGAGGTGGGGCGGCTAGGGCACCCAGCCGGTCGGGTCCGAGGCCAGGCAAGCCGGCAGCTCGCTCGGCGGGGGTGCCGGCACCAGTGCCGGCGGCCTCAGGAACGCCGGCGGGCGCGAAAAGTCAACGGAATCGAGCAGATTCGAGGCGTTGGCGTCGCGGCGGCTGAGCGCCGGCAGGTTCCACTTCGTCTCGATGAGCCGGAGGATGGACGTGTGGTCGTGGACGACGCTGGAGACGTAGCTCCGCCTGGCGTAGGGCGAGACGACGACGGCGGGCACCCGGAACCCGTAGTAGCTGTACAGGTCTCCGTAGGTGTCGCCGGCGGCCACGTCGGGCGGAATGTCGTCCGGGCGGACTGCCCGGGGCGGGGGCACGTGGTCGTAGTAGCCGCCGTGCTCGTCGTAGGTGAAGACCAGAAGGGTCTTGGGCCAGGCCGGGCTGTTAAGCACAGCGGAGATCACCTGATAGGCGACGTACTCACCGGACCGGATGTCCTGGGGGTTCTCCTCGGACGCCTCGAACGACTCAGGGTCGACCAGGCTGACCGCCGGCAGGTCCCCGGCGGCGGCGTCGGCGAAGAACTGCGACAGGTGGACGCACTTGCCCGGGTTGTCCTCCACCACATAGGGGAACAGGCCGGGCGTCGGCAGGTCGGCGAAGTAGTCGCGCCAGCTGATCCCGTGTGCATTCAGCAGGTCGAAGATCGTGCTCGGCGCGGGCGGCTTGCGGGGCGGCGGGTCGGTGGGCGACGGGAACGGATCGCTCACCAGGCCGAAGGCCGAGCCGGCGATCAGGAACCTCCGGTTCGGATAGGTCTGGGCCATGACGGAGGAGAAGTACCGGTCGCACAGCGGGAAGGTGCGGGCCAGCGACCAGTAGAACGGCAGGTCGGCGCCGGTCCAGTAGGCCATGGCGTCGCGGCTGTTGCCCGGGGCGGTGACGAAGCCGTCGTTCCGTCCGCCGTTCCACGAGCGGTGGGAGGCGTCCCAACTCTGGCTGACGTGGAAGTTGGCCTGGCATGCGGAGGCGGCGTGGTGAACGGTGACCGGTCGGCCGTCGGGCCCCGGGCAGGCGTTGGTGGGCACGGCGTGGCGGAGGGTGTAGCCGTCGCCACGGCCGAGCATGCCGAAGTAGCAGTCGAACGAGTGATTCTCCATCATCACCACGACGATGTGCTCGATCTGCGTGATGGTGTCGGTCCCCTCCGCCAACTTCGGGTAGGGCCGGGCCCCCGGCCCGAGCAGGGACAGTGAGGTGTCCGAGGCCCGGGCCGCCGCCCGTCCCAGCACCGCCAGTCCGGCGGCTCCGGCCATTCCTCTCAGGAGGGCCCGACGAGACAAGAGGGAGTCCATGCCGCTCCCCTAGTTGGCGAAGACGTCGCGCCCGAACACCACGGGGGTGGTCTGGGCCATGCCGAGCTTGGGCAGCCCGAAGAACGTCTCGATCGACGCCAAAAGCGAGTAGTGGTTGTAGCCGACGGTGCTGACCGTGCCTCCCTTGATGAATGGGGAGATCAGCACGGCGCCGGTCCGGCCGCCACCGGGGCCGACGATTCCGGGCAGGGGCGAGTCGGGCCCAGGCGTCTCCCCACAGCATGAGCTGGCGTCGGAGGTGCCGGCCTCGTCGAAGATCACCGCCAACATCCCGTCCTGGCGGAACGCCGGCGAGGAGGTGATCAGCGGCACCCAGGTCCGCAGGAAGGCGTCGGTGTCGGCCAGGGCGCTCGAGCCGGAAGGTTGGTTGACGCACGGGTAGTCGTGCCCGTCGGAACAGACGTTGGGCGTGATGAACGAGAGGTTGGGGGTCGTCTTCACCGACCGGAGGTCGGCGGCCAGTCCGGTCGTGCCTTTCGGGACGGAGGCTGGCATGGCCCCCGATGTGCTGCCGAGGGGCACCACGTGGGCCTTGCAGTAGGCGGCCTGGTCGATGACCGAGTGGAAGTAGACGAACGGGTCGTGCCTGCTCACGTACCCGTCGCCAGCCGTCGCCGTCTCCGTCTTGTCCTGGGAGTTGAGGGTGGGGTGCCCGCAGACCGCGGCCTCACGGCTGGGCACGTTGCCCATGTCCTGCATGTAGGCCTTCCAGGACAGGTGGGCAGAAGTCAGCTGGTTGCCGATGGTCGGCACCGAGGCCGGATAGACGCAGCCGGTGCCCACGGCCTGGCCCGGAGGCGCCGCCGGGCCGGTTCCGACGAAGTCGTCGAAGTAGGGGCAGTCGCCCTGGTTCTGCGGGTTGGGGGCCTGCCCGCTCACCATGGCTATGTAGTTGTCGTTGCTCACGTGGCCGGTGCCGTAGTAGTCGCGCAACAGGGCGCCCTCCGACGGCAGGGTGCGGGCCAGGTAGGGGTCGGCGGCGGGGTTCCCGAACGTGGCCGAGTAGCCCTCGTTCTCGAGGACCAGCACGAAGACGTGCTTGACCGGCGGCCGGGCGCTGGCCGCAGGGGCCGGGGCCACGGCCAGACCCATGGCGACCAGGCCTGAGATGGCACCAATCCAGGCTGATTTGGACATCGAGAGCTACTTCGCCCTCGAGGCTGAGCCTCCTGCCGGAGTCGCCGGGAGTTCATCTCCCGTTGACCCGGCCTTTCACCTGGCTACTCGGGGGCGGGACGCCCCCGCGGTGAGGTGGTTCTCCCGCCTCAGCCGGCGGCCCGGTGCACGGCGTCGGAGACGTCTCACTCAACCGGGCCAAGAGGCTCTATCAATTATCCCGCCGCCGGCGACCGTGGGGGGCTAGTCAGTTCGGTTGATTTTCCGTTGATCCTTGAGACACCCCCCAAAGTTGTGGTTCCGTTGGGTCGCGGTCAGAAAACGACGTTATTGGAGGGGATATGCGATTCCGGCGGACCGTAACCGAGGAGCGGAGTGTCACCGATGACCGGAGCACCCGTCTCGTCCGCCATGAGGCAGGACGCATCGTCATTCAGCTGACCGACGACCACGTCGAGGAGCCGGCCTGGCTGGCCCGGGCCCGGCGCGACTTCGAGTCGCGCACCATGGAGCCGGCCATCTCGATCGCCTACCAACGGTAGCGCCGAGCCTCCCGGGCCGGGTCAGGGCGCAGGGCCGGGAAGTCAGCGCTGGATCTCTCGAGTGTTGCGCCTGGTGATGGCGATGACCACGCCGGCAGCCACGCCGATCTCGATTAGGACGGTCGCCAACCGGTGCAGGGCCAGGGCGTGGCCCAGGAGGCTGCCTCCGATCGAGCCGACCAGTCCGGCGACCGCCGTCGGCAGGCAGCCGATGCTCTGGCGACCGGGCACCACCAGCCGGCCCAGCCCGCCGATGATCAATCCCGTGATCACCGCGCTCACCAGGAGCCACAAGGTGAGGCCCACCAGGGGCACGATCACGAACATCACGATAAGGATCACGAACAGCGCGGCCAGGAGCACGGCGGAAGGCTAGGCCGCCCGAGCGCGACGGGCTCGGGCCCTTCTAGAGCTCGGAGAGCTCATCGGACCTGCCCTGAGTGGTGCGCTGGGCCGTCGCCACCAGCAACGCCGCCTCCAACTCCGCCATCGGACGCTGCTTGCCCACCACCGCGCTGGCCCCCAATAGAAAGGCCTGCGTCTCCATGGAGGGGGTCAGGTTGCCGGAGAAGACCACGACCGTCGTCTCGGGGCACGCCTTGAGGAACAGGGGAAGGGCCTGCAGCCCGCCCATGCCCGGCAAGCTCAGATCGAGGACGATCATGTCCGGACTGACCACGGCGAGGCACTTGAGGGCGTCTTCGGCCCGCCCCACCTCCCCGACGACGTTGAAGCCCGAGCGGCTGAGATAGAGCCGGAGGGCAAGTCGCAGATCCTCGTCGTCTTCGACGAGCAGGAGTGACCGGAGCGTGGACGCGCTGGAGCCGACTTCCCCCAGGTCTTCTCGAACAGCTGCGTCCACGTCCGGCTCCTCCTGCTCCCCCACCAGGATCGCTTGCCGGGCCGCCCGTCGGCACCGCCCGGATGAGCCAATTTCGGATATGCCGTCAACCACCCCCCGGCCGCTGCCGGTGGCGCGCCGCCTGCAGCGCGTGGGTCCGGTGGCACCGGGACGTACCGATTGTCGCTCGAGTGCGCGGACCGCTCTGAGTGAGATACGTGCAGCGGGGCGCACTCGTTCCCGCTGTATGGCCGGTTCCAAACGACACGGCAGAAATGGTCAAAGACCCTAATTTTCTCTGCGGTTAAGCAAAGGTTAGGCACGGTGTGAGACGGGAACAACGCTGAAAGAGACGGGGTACAGACCCCCCTCCAAGGAGAAAAGCATGGGCATTGGCGTCAGCGTCTTACTCATAGCGATCGGGGCGGTTCTGGACTTTGCCATCCACACGAACACCCCCGGATTCAACCTCAACACCATCGGGGTCATCCTCATGGCCGTTGGAGGCATCGGCCTGTTGGTGGCCCTGATGGTCGGGTACGGACCTTGGGCTGGCCGGCGGGAGACGACGGTCGTCGACGGTGCCGGCCCCGCGGTCGCCGGACGGCGAGTTCGCCGTGAGACCTACGTGGATTAGGAGGAAAAGATGGGACTAGCAATTGCCGTTCTTCTGTTAGCCATTCTCCTGGGCGGACTCGGCTTTGCCGTTCACGTGCTTTGGATCGTGGCCGTAGTGATGGCTCTCATTTGGGTCATCGGCTTCTTCGCCCGGGGTAGCTCTGCCCGGTGGTACGGCTGGTAATCAGCTGAGAAGCCGATAGCTGTACTGAGAGTGGCCGCTCGCCAGGGCGGCCACTCTTCGCGTTCCCGTTCAGCGGTCGAGCTCGATCCAGGCGCACGATGCCCGCCCGATCGGGGTGACTCCGGCCCGGGCGGACTCCGACCCCACCTGGCGGACCACCTCCCGGCTGCGGTCGGCGCCGGCCCGGCAGATCATCTCCACCCTGATGGTGTCGGGCGACGCCTGCAGTCGAAGGTCCACGGCGTCGCCGGGGGCCGAAGCGGCCATGCGGCGGGCCGCCTCCACCACGTCTGCCCGGCTGCCCAGACGCCAGCGGTCGAGAGCCTGGCGGGCGAAGGCGGCCGCCGCCTCGGAACGGGCGGGCCCCCGGAGCATCACCTCAGCGCTCGCCTGCCTGCCGGGCGAGCGCGGACGACGTCCCCCGCCGTAGGGTCGGTGCACGCCCCCCTCGTACCGCCTCGAACCGCCCGGGCAAACACCAGATCATCGGGCGGCTTGGTCGGTTATGGGTGGAATAGCGGCGCCGGCCGGGTAGATCGGTCGGTATGGATGCCATCACCCTTCTCGAGAACGACCACAAAACCGTCAACCAGCTCTTCGGGCGCTTCCAGCGCTCCTCGAAACCGGAGACGCTCAGCTCACTCGCCCGCGAGATCGTCCACGAGCTGTCGGTCCACGCCGCGGTCGAGGAGCAGTTCGTCTACCCGATGATCCGGCTGCGGGCCGAGCAGGGGGGCGAGCTGGCCGACCACAGCATCGACGAGCACGCCACAGTGAAGCGCTTGCTCGCTGACCTGGAGAAGTTGGACGCCACCCAGGCCGGCTTCGAGCGCAAGATGGGCCAGGTCATCGACGCGGTCCGCCACCACGTCAAGGAGGAGGAGTCCGAGATCCTCCCGACCCTGCGCCGGAGCGTCAAGCGCGACCAGCTGCAGCGGCTGGGCTCGATAATTGAGCAGGCCAAGGCCGTCGTCCCGACCCATCCCCACCCCCTGGTTCCGGGCACCGCCACCGCCCAGCTGATCGCCGGCCCGTGGGCCAGCGTCCTCGATCACCTCCGAGACCTGCTGACCGCGGCCTGAGCCGACCAACCGGACGAATGTCGTAAAAGGCGGGCGGCGGACAGCCGCTGCCGGAGAGGCGCAAGGGAAAAGGCGCACCCCGTCTGGGTTTGTTATGGCACGTATGGGCCATGGTCACCTGGCCCATCCGGAAATGTGCCTTCCCATATCTCACCCAACGTGGTGCACTGTTCGCCATGAGTGGGGCGAACAGGGCACGTTCACGACTCTCCCGCGCCATGCGGCGTCGGCTGCAGGGCCTGGCCGCGGCAGGGGTGGCGACCGCCTGCCTGGGGGCCGCCGCCTTGGCGGCGCCTCCGGCGTCGGCGGGGCTACTCAGCGGCGGCCTGCTGGGCGGGCTGCTGTGCCCCGTGACGAACACCCTGACCGGTGTGCTGAGCGCGGGCTGGGATGACGGCGCCACCACCACGCCGTCGACCATGAGTGATGTCGAGTCGGTAATCGGAGCCGACCAGCTCTATTCGAGCGGCTACACCGGCCAGGGCATCGGCGTCGCCCTGATCGACTCCGGCGTCGCACCGGTTCAGGGCCTCACGGGGACCGGCAAGGTCATCAACGGCCCCGATCTCTCACTCGAGAGTCAGAGCAGTCCGTATCCGTACCTGGACGACTACGGGCACGGGACGCACATGGCCGGCATCATCGCCGGCAACGACGGAAGCAGCGGAACATTCCAGGGTGTCGCCCCCGGTGCCCACCTCGTGGTGCTCAAGACGGCCGCTTTCACCGGCGCGGTCGACGTGTCGCAGATCCTGGCCGCTATTGACTGGGTCGTGCAGCATCGCAACGACCCTGGCATGAACATCCGGGTGCTGAACCTCTCCTTCGGCACCGAGAGCCTTCAGAGCTATCAGCTCGACCCCATCGCCTTCGCCGTCGAGAACGCATGGAAGCACGGGATCGTGACGGTGGTCTCAGCCGGCAACGACGGAACGAACCACGGATCGCTCACCGATCCTGCGGTCGACCCGTACGTCCTGGCGGTCGGGGCCGCCAACCTGAACGAGTCCAACCTGCTCGGGTGCGCCACCGTGGCACCGTTCTCCAGCCGGGGCAACGGCGTCCGCAACCCCGACATCATCGCCCCCGGCGTGTCAATCGTCAGCCTGCGTGATCCTGGCTCCTACATCGACGACAACCACCCCGGCGCAGTCGTGAACACCCGATTCTTCCGGGGCAGCGGCACGTCACAGGCGGCTGCCGTTGCTTCCGGGGCGGTGGCCCTCCTGCTGTCGGCCCGTCCGTCCCTGACCCCCGATCAGGTGAAGGCGCTGTTCGACTCGACCGCTTCCCCGCTCGGACTGCTCGACGGCAGCGCCGAGGGCCACGGAATGCTCCAGGTCGGGTCAGCCTTCGGCGCATCGGTTCCCTGGGGCTCGACGCAGTCGTTCTCGAGCGCCGCCGGCACCGGCTCCCTCGAGACGGCCCGGGGCGGCATCCACGTCTCGATGAACGGGGTAGCCCTGACGGGGGAGCAGGACATCATGGGCTCGCCTTGGAAGGGATCGGTCTGGGCTCCGCTGTCCGCCAAGGCGTCGGCTTGGACGGGCGGCACCTGGAATGGCCGGGTCTGGAGCGGATCCTGTTGGTGCGGCACCAGTTGGGCCGGCACGACCTGGTCCGGGGCGGGTTGGACTGGCGCCGGCTGGACCGGGGCGGGTTGGACCGGAGCCGGCTGGACTGGCGCCGGCTGGACCGGGGCGGGTTGGACCGGAGCCGGCTGGACCGGGGCCGGCTGGACCGGGGCAGGTTGGACCGGCGCCGGCTGGACCTCCTGATCCGCAGCCGTGGCCCACGCCTCTTCACCTGACGGCGAACGACGGAGTGGCCCCGCGGTCCTCGGGATCGCGGGGCTGGTCTTGGCTGCCCTTGCCGTCGCCGGCGTCCTCACTGCGATGGCCGGCTCGGAGGCGCGGTCGCTGATCCGGATTCCGGGGGCGGTGTGGGCCATCGGGGCCGCCTTCGCCGTGGCGGAGATGCTGCCCGTGCACTTCGAGCACCGTCGCGAGGCGATCTCCTTCACACTCAGCACCGTCCCCCTTGTCCTCGGGCTCTTCGCGGTCGGCCCGTGGCAGCTTGTCTGCGCCCGGGTCGCAGGTTCAGCGGTCGCCCTCGCCGTCCATCGGCGGCAGCGTCCCCTGAAGCTCTCGGTCAACGTCAGCAGCTTCGCTCTCGAGGTGGCGGCGGCGGTCGCCGTCTTCCGGGCGGTGGCACCCGTGAAAGGGACCGGTCTCGGCACCTGGCCGGCGGCCTTCCTGGCCACCGCCACCGGGGCTCTCTGCCTCTCCCTCGTCATCGCCTCGGCCATCAGCCTCTACCAGCGCCGCTGGGAGACCGGGCTCGCCACCTCCTTCACTGCGGTGCTCTTCTGCGCGGTGGTCGAGACCAGCCTCGGTGTGGTCGCTGTAACGCTGTTGGCGACCGAGCCGGCGGCTCTGCTTCCCCTTACCGTCATCACGGCCCTCGTGCTCGCCTCCTACCGCACCCATCGCTCGTTCCGCGAGAAGCACAACGACCTCGAGCAGCTGTACGACTTCGCCAGCAGGATGGGTGATGCCGTCCTCGACGGTCGCGTGGTCGCCACGGTCCTTCACGAGGCCACCGAGCTCATGCACGCCGAATCGGCCTCTCTGTTCGCCACGGTCGGCGACGGATGGGTTCGCATGACCATCGGAGAAGACGGCCACATCGTCAACCTGCCGGCCGGTGATGCGGGCGCGGAGCTGTGCCGCATAGCGGAGGCGGTCGGCGGCCCGGTGATCATCGGCAGCGACGAGGCTTCCATCCGCCAGCACGGCGAAGCGGCCGCCAACGCCGTCAGGATGCTGGCGGCTCATCAGGTCCTTGCCACACCACTGGTCGGTGCCTCGGGACCCATCGGCGCCCTGGTGGTCTCCGACCGCAGCGGCAACGTTCGGGGCTTCGCCGCCGACGACCTCCCCCGCTTCGCCACCCTCGCCAACCACGCCGGCGTGTCCCTCGAGAACAGCCAGCTGGTGGACCGGCTCCGTCAGCAGGTCGTCGAGAGCGAGTACCAGTCGCTGCACGACGCGCTCACCGGGCTGCCCAACCGTCAGCTGTTCGGTCGGGAGTTGAAGCAGGCCATCGATAGCGGCGCCACCGCCGCCGTGCTGCTGCTGGACCTCGACCGCTTCAAGGAGGTCAACGACACCCTGGGCCACCACAACGGCGACCTGCTCCTCCAGCAGGTCGGCACCCGCCTGCGGGGGGCTCTCCGTCGCGGGGACGTGGTCGCCCGCCTGGGTGGCGACGAATTCGCCGTGCTGCTCCCGGACATCCAGGGGGACACCGCAGCCGTCCAAGTGGCGAAGGGGATCATCGACCTCCTCGAGCAGCCCTTCGCCATCGGCGACATGCTGGTGGACGTAGGAGCGAGCATCGGCATCGCCGTCGCTCCCCGCGACGGTTCCGACCCCGTCATCCTCATCCAGCGGGCCGACGTCGCCCTCTACACGGCCAAGGGAGACCAGAGCGGGGCCGAGCTGTACCGGCCCGAGCGTGACGCCTACAGCCCCGAACGGTTGAGCCTCGTCGGCGAGCTCCGTCGGGCCGTCAACGAAGGCCAGCTCGACGTCTACTACCAGCCCCAGGTCAGCCTGCTCGACGACAGTGTCATCGGGGTCGAGGCCCTGGTCCGTTGGCATCACCCGACGCGGGGAACCATCAGCCCCGACGACTTCGTGTCGGTGGCCGAGCACACCGGCGTCATCGGCCCCCTCACCCGCTTCGTGTTGGATCGGGCCCTCGCCGAGTGCAGCGAGTGGCGGCGGAGAGGGCACAACCTGCGGGTGTCGGTGAACCTCTCGGCCCGCAGCCTGATCCAGGCGTCCGTCCCCGAAGACGTGGCCGCCCTGCTGGCCCGACACAACGTGGCCGCCAGCGCTCTGTGCCTCGAGGTCACCGAGAGCTCGATCATGACCGACCCCCGACGCACCATCGCCACCCTCGAGGCGCTGCGGGCGCTCGGTGTCACCATTGCGGTGGACGACTTCGGCACCGGCCACTCGTCGCTGGCCTACATCAAGCGCCTTCCGGTCGGGGAGATCAAGGTCGACCGATCGTTCGTCGCCACCATGTGCGCCGATCGCAGCGACGAGGCCATCGTGTCCACGATCCTCTCGCTGGCCCGCAACCTTGACATCCCGGTGATCGCCGAGGGCGTCGAGGACGAGGCGACGGCCAGCCTGCTGCGGGCCATGAGCTGCGCCGCCGCCCAGGGCTACCTGTTCGGACGGCCGGTGTCGGCCCCGGACCTGACCGCCTGGCTGCAGGAGCGCGAGACCCGACGGTCTCGGGTCGTGGTGCCGCTCACGGGGCGGGCCAGCAGCTGAGCCGCCTCGCCGCTCGGATCTGAGCGCCGGGGGGCCTCTAGGCCCCGCCCCTCTTGTATGTTTTCGCCCGGTGCGGACCGTTACGGTCTCGGCGAGCTACGGGGCAGGCGGCAGCGTCATCGGGCCGGCTCTCGCCGGCGTGCTCAACCTGCCGTTTCTCGACCGGGCCGTCCATGCCGCTGACGCCGAGCAGGCGGCCGTCAGCCTCGGGGAGGCCGCCCTCGAGGAGGAGCGGACCCAGGGCGTCATCGGACGCATCATGACCAGCTTCGCCCGGATGCCCGACGCCTTCGGCCCGGGAGCGCCACCCACCGGTCTGGTCGAGCCGGACGAGGCGGCCCGCCGCCAGGCCGAGGCCCGGGTGCAGGCCTTCATCGCCGAGCACGAGGGCGGGGTCGTCCTCGGGTGGGCCGGCACCCTGATCGTTCCCCACGCCTACCACGTCCGCCTCGACGGCCCGCCGGAGCGCCGGGTCGAGCAGGCCGCCGTGCTCGAGGACCTCGACCGCGAGGCCGCCGCCCACCGGCGCCAGGAGACCGACCGGATCCGCAGCCTCTACATGCGCCGCCTCTACGGGCGGGACTGGGCCGATCCCCGCCTGTACCACCTGGTGGTCGACAGCACCGCCATCTCCTTCCAGGACTGCGCCCAGCTGATCGCCGCCGCCGCCCGGGCCTTCTGGGCGAAGCGGGCATAATGCTCGGCCTCTAGTCGTTAGCTAAGCTAACTACCCCGGTCGGAGAGGTCCGGCCCATGTCCACCTGGAGGAGGAGCGATGGCAGTGGCGACCACGGCGGCGATCGCCGGAGAGCGACCGCCGACCGACCGCTACAAGTGGATCGCACTGTCCAACACGACCCTCGGCGTGCTGATGGCGACCATCAACTCGTCGATCCTGCTCATCGCCCTGCCCGACATCTTCCGAGGGATCGGGGTCAACCCGCTGGCGCCGAACTCGGGCGGCTACCTGCTGTGGCTGATCATGGGCTTCATGCTGGTGACGGCGGTGCTGGTGATGAACCTGGGCAAGCTCGGCGACATGTTCGGGCGGGTGAAGATGTACAACGCCGGCTTCGCCGTCTTCACACTGTTCTCGGTGCTGCTGGCCGTCACGTGGATGAAGGGCGACAGCGGCGCTCTCTGGCTCATCCTCATGCGGGTCGGCCAGGGGATTGGCGGCGCCATGTTGTTCGCCAACTCCTCGGCCATCCTCACCGACGCCTTCCCCGTGAGTCAGCGGGGCCTCGCCATGGGAATCAATCAGGTGGCTGCCATCGGTGGCTCCTTCCTCGGCCTGGTGCTGGGAGGCATCCTCTCCCCCGTCGAGTGGCACCTCGTGTTCCTGGTGTCGGTGCCGATCGGCCTGTTCGGAACGGTCTGGGCCTACCTGAAGCTCGAGGACCGCGGCCTCCGCACGCCGGCGCGGCTCGACTGGCTGGGCAACATCACCTTCGCGGGCGGGCTGATCCTGTTGCTGGTGGGCATCACGTACGGCATCGAGCCCTACGGCCATCACGTCATGGGCTGGACCAGCCCCAAGGTTCTCGGCGAGATGGGCTTCGGCGCCGCCCTGTTGATCGGCTTCCTCTTCGTCGAGACCAAGATCAGCTATCCGATGTTCCGCCTGGAGCTGTTCCGCATCCGCGCCTTCTGGGCCGGCAACCTGGCCAGCCTGTTGGCCGCCATCGGGCGGGGCGGCCTGATGTTCATGTTGATCATCTGGCTGCAGGGCATCTGGCTGCCCCAGCACGGCTACTCGTTCGCCCAGACGCCCCTATGGGCCGGTATCTACATGCTGCCCCTGACCGCCGGATTCCTCATCGCCGGTCCAATGTCGGGGTTCCTGTCGGACCGCTACGGCGCCCGCCCGTTCGCCACCGGCGGCATGGTCCTCGCCGCCGTCAGCTTCTTCCTGCTCGAGGCGCTGCCCGTCAACTTCTCTTACCTCGCCTTCGCCGCCCTGATCCTGCTGAACGGTTTGGCCATGGGCTTGTTCTCGTCGCCCAACCGGGCCGGCATCATGAACAGCCTTCCCCCTCACCACCGGGGCGCCGGCGCCGGCATGACCAACACCTTCATGAACTCGGCGATGGTGCTGTCGATCGGAATCTTCTTCTCGATCATGATCGCCGGCTTGTCGTCACGACTGCCGGCCGACATGTACACCGGCCTGGTGGCCCAGGGCGTGCCCGCCGACACCGCCGCCCAGGTGTCGCACCTGCCGCCCGTGGCCACGTTGTTCGCCGCCCTTCTGGGCTACAACCCGATCAAGACGCTTCTCGGGCCGGTGCTCACCCACCTGCCCGCCGCCCACGTGGCCTATCTGACCGGGCGCAGCTTCTTCCCTCGGCTCATATCCCCCGCCTTCTCGGCCGGCCTGCGGGCCGTCTTCGACTTCGCCGCCGGCGCCTGCGTCGTCGCCGCCCTGGCCTCGTGGCTGCGCGGTGGCAAGTACCACTACGAAGAGCCCGAAGAGCGCCCTGAGACCGACCCCGCCGTCGGCGCCGCCCGCGACGCGGCCCGTTCGGCTCCGGTGGGGGCCGGCCGTCAGTCCTGAAGTGATTGTTCCAAAAGTCCGCGCTTGTCAATGACGGGATAGCCCCCATCTGGGGTTCGTGGCCGCGTAGCCTTTGTCATGGAAGCTGACCCCGTCGGAGTAGCGC
>JAJPHE010000075.1 GCA_021325435.1 Actinomycetota bacterium
AAGCGCCGCACCGACTCCACCAGCATCGTCTGCTCGTCCGACAGTTGCAGGTCCACCGTTCCCCCGTTGCTCCCTCAGGCGGGCGACATCCGACCGAGGACCGCCCCGTCGTCGATGTTGCCGGGGGGCGGCCCACCGTGGTCGGCGACGTGGACCATGAGCAGCTCCCGCCAGCGGGTGAGATAGGCCATGGTCACCTCCACCCGAAACTGCCAGCCCGCCCCCCGCTGGGCCAGCTGCGACTCGAGCTCACCCCGCAGCCCGAAGGGCGACCGGCCTCCGGCGTAGGCGATCAGGGCCACCCGTCCCTCGCCGTCGGCGACCTCGTAGACCCCGAGTTGGCCGCCGAGGCGGGCCACGTTGGCCGGGTCCAGCGCCATCCACGGCTTGGTGGGTCGGACGGCCACGGCAGTCAGCGTCCCGAGAACCGGGGGGCGCGGCGCTCGAGCCGGGCGCCGATACCCTCGCGGGCGTCGGCGCTGGCGCCGGCGGCGGCGACCAGAGCGTCGATGTCCTCGTGGGGCAGCGGGTCGCGGGCGTCGCCCAGCCGGGTGAGGGTGGCCTTGATGGCCCGCAGTGACAGTGGCGCGTTGGCCGCCAGCCGGGCGGCGATGCGGGCGGCCACCGCCTCCAGCTCGTGGGCGGGCACGGCCCGGGCGATGACCCCCAGCTCCTCGAGGCGCCCGGCGGGTACGGTCTCGCCGAGGAGCAGCATCTCGCGGGTGAGAGCAGGTCCGGCCGCCTCGTACAGCCGGGCGGCGAGGAACCAGGTGGGGGCCAGGCCGATCTGGGCCAGCGACATTCCGAAGCTGGCCCGGGTGGCGGCGATCACCAGGTCGCAGTTGAGGGCGAGCTCGTTGCCCCCGGCGATGGCATCGCCTTGCACCACCGCCACCACCGGCAACGGGTAGGCGCGGATCGCCTGCAGCACCCGGTGGATCGGGCTCTCGCCCGCCGGCGCCCCGCCGTCGCGGCCCCGCTCGGTGAGGTCGAGCCCGGAGCAGAACGTCGGGCCGGCCGCTGTCAGCAGCGTGGCCCGGTCCTGCGCCCCCGGCTCCTCCTCGAAGGCGGACGCCAGCGCCTCCAGCATGGACAGGGTGAGGGCGTTGCGCTTGGCCGGCCGGTTGAGCACCACCGTGCGCACGCCCCCTTCGGCCGGGCGGACCTCGACGTCGGCCACGCCGCCCTCAGCCCTCCGGGGTCTTGTTGCCCCAGCTGTCCCAGTGGACGATCCGCTCCACCGGGGGCCGGGCCGCCGGCTTGAAGTCAGTGCCCTTGGTGTAGGCGACCGGCAGCAGGGCCACCTGGAGGACGTTGTCGGGGATCCCCAGCAGCTCGGCCGCCTCCTTCTCGGCCATCAGGTGGAAGCTGGTGATGACCGAGCCCAAGCCCCGGGAGCGCAGGGCCAGCTGGAAGCTCCAGACCGCCGGGAAGATCGACCCCATGTGCCCGGCCACCATGGGCATCGGCGTGCCCTCGGGCGGACGCCCCTTGATGCAGGGGATCACCAGCACCGGCACCCGCTCCAGGTTCTGGGCCAGGTAGGAGGCGGAGTCCAGCACCCGGGCGGTCTGGGCGTCGTCGGCCGGCAGGTTCTTCGCCGCGGTGGCGAGGTAGTCGCCCCCGCCCCGCCGGTACATCTCGGCCAGCCGGTCCTTCTTGGCCTGGTCCGTCACGATCACCCACCGCCAGCCCTGGCTGTTCGAGCCGGTCGGCGCCTGCTGGGCCAGACGGATGCAGTCGAGGATCACCCCCCGCTCCACCGGCCGGTCGAAGTCGAGCCGCTTGCGCACGGCCCGGGTGGTCGACAACAGACGATCGGTCTCGTTCAGGTCGAAGGGGGGCATGGGCGGCTCCGGGGTGATGGCGGTCCGGTACGGTCTACTGGGCTTGGCGGAAAAATGCTCGCCGAGGGGAATCCCAGGCGATCAAGCTCGGTTGCGACTGCAACGTAGCCCTCGTCGGACCAGGGAGAGCCACATGAGCCAGGCCGTCACCGTCGAACGTCATCGCCCGGACTGGTTGATCCTCGCCCTGCTGTGCGTGGCCCAGTTCATGGTCGTCCTCGACGTCTCGATCGTGAACGTCGCCCTGCCGTCGATCCGCCACGAGCTCGGGTTCTCCCAGACCGGCCTCCAGTGGATCGTCAACGCCTACACCGTCTCCTTCGCCGGCTTCCTCCTGCTCGGAGGGCGGGCGGCCGACCTGTTCGGGCGGCGCCGGATCTTCGTGCTGGGCCTCGGGTTGTTCACCGCCGCCAGCCTGGCCGGCGGCCTGGCCCAGGACCAGACCACTCTCCTGGCCGCCCGGGTGGCCCAGGGCCTCGGCGGCGCGGTCCTCTCGCCAGCAACCCTCACCATCCTCACCACCACCTTCCGCGAGGGCCCGGCCCGCTCGCGGGCGCTCGGAGCCTGGAGCGCGGTGGCCGGCGCCGGGGGGGCGACCGGCGCCCTGCTCGGGGGCATCCTCACCGACGCCGTCAGCTGGCGATGGATCTTCTTCGTGAACGTCCCCATCGGGGTGTTGGCCATGGCGGCCGCCATGGCGGTGCTGGCCGAAAGCCGCAACGAGTCGATGTCACGCCACCTGGACGTCACCGGCTCCGTGCTGGTGACCGGGGGCCTGATGGCGCTGGTCTACGGCATCGTCAACACCGTCACCCACCCGTGGGGCTCGGTGACGACGGTTGCCACCCTCGGGGCCGCCGTGGTCCTGCTCGTCTGGTTCGTGGTGCACGAAGCCCGCTTCGCCCGGGCGCCGCTCATGCCCCTGCACCTGTTCCGCTCGCGTTCGGTCAGCGCCGCCAACCTGGTGATGTTCCTGGTCGGTGCGGCCATCTTCGCCAGCTGGTTCTTCCTGTCGATCTACATGCAGAACATCCTCGGCTACTCGCCGCTCAAGACGGGTATCGCCTTCCTCCCCCAGACGATTGGCATCATCCTCGGCGCCCAGATCAGCTCGCGCCTCATCGTCCGCTTCGGGCCCCGTCCCCTGCTCCTGATCGGCCCACTGCTCTCCGCCCTCGGCCTGTTCCTCCTCGGCGGCCTCACCGCCCACGCCTCCTACTGGTCGGACCTGTTCGTCCCCAGCGTGCTGGTCACCTTCGGCATGGGCCTCACCTTCACGCCCGTGGCTTTCGCCGCCACCTCGGGCGTGCCGCCGCACGAGGCGGGTCTGGCCTCTGGGGTGCTCAACACCAACCGCCAGGTCGGGGGAGCCATCGGGCTGGCCGCCCTGGCCACGGTGGCGACCGACCGCACCCACGCCCTGCTGGCCACCGTCCCCGGCCATCCGGCCGGGGCCGCGGTGGCCGCCGCCCTCACTTCTGGTTACACCCGGGCCTTCCACGTGTCGGTCATCGCCGCCGCCCTCGCCGTGGCCGCCGCCGTCTTCGTTCCGGCCGTGCGCCGGCCGGCCCCGGAGGCCCCCGACGAGCGGCAGGCGCCGGTGCCGCCCGTCACCGCCCCGGCGGTGGCGTTGCCCGGCAGCGACTGACGGTCCCGCTCACCAGGTGTCGACGTTGGGCCGCTTCTTGCCGGCCCGGGCCGGAGGCGGCGGCGCCGACTCGAGGGCGGTCAGGATCCAGCGCCGCGAGTCGATGGGGTCGATCACGTCGTCGATCTCGAAATGCGAGGCGGTGTTCAGGGCCTTGCCGTGCTCGTACATGCGGGCGACCATCTCGTCGAACACCTCTCTGCGCTCGTCCGGATCCTCGACGGCGGCCAGCTCGTTGCGGTAGCCGAGCTTCACCGCCCCCTCGAGGCCCATGCCCCCGAACTCGCCCGTGGGCCACGCCACCGTGAACAGCGGAGCTTTGAAGCTGCCCCCGGCCATCGCTTGGGCGCCGAGCCCGTAGCCCTTGCGCAGGATGATGGTGAAGAACGGCACGGTCAGGCTGGCGCCGGTCACGAACAACCTCGCCGCGTGGCGCACCAGCGCCGTCTTCTCCACCTCGGGGCCGACCATGATGCCGGGGGTGTCGCACAGGAACAGCAGGGGAACGTCGAAGGCGTCGCACAGCTGCATGAAGCGGGCCGCCTTGTCCGCCGCGGTGGCGTCGATGGCGCCGGCCAGGTGGGTGGGGTTGTTGGCGATGACCCCCAGCGGTCGACCGCCCACCCGCACCAGGCTGGTCACCATCCCGGGCCCGAAGTGCCGGCGCAGCTCCAGGACCGAGCCGGTGTCGGCCAGCAGCTCGATCACCCGGCGCACGTCGTAGACCCGCAGGCGGTTCTCCGGTATCGCCCGGCGCAGGAGGCGCTGGTCGGCGCAGTCCCACGCCGCCACCCGCCCCTGGAAGTAGGAGAGGTAGCGCCGGGCCACTTCCACCGCCTCGGCCTCGTCGGCCACGGCCACGTCGACCACGCCGTTGGGGACCTGCACCTCCATGGGGCCGACCTCGTCGGGACGGAAGACCCCGAGGCCACCGCCTTCGATCATGGCCGGGCCCCCCATGCCGATGTTCGAGTCGGCGCAGGCGATGACGACGTCGCAGCATCCGAGGAGGGCGGCGTTGCCGGCGAAGCACCGTCCCGAGTTGATGCCCACCAGGGGCACCAGGCCCGACAGCCGGCCGAACAGGTTGAAGGCCATGCAGTCGAGCCCGGCCACCCCCGTGCCGTCGGTGTCGCCCGGGCGGCCGCCCCCGCCTTCGGTGAAGAAGACCACCGGCAGCCGCAGCTCGGCCGCCAGCTCGAACATGCGGTCCTTCTTGCGGTGGTTCTGCAGGCCCTGGGTGCCGGCCAGCACGGTGTAGTCGTAGGACATCACCACACAGCGCGACGCCTCGGGACCGAAAGTCTCGGCGTTGACCGTCCCGATCCCCGCCACCAGGCCGTCGGCCGGGGTGCGCTCGATGAGCTCCTCCACCGGACGACGCCGGCGTTGGGCGGCGATGACGACGGGCCCGTACTCGGCGAAGCTGCCGGGGTCGCACAGGTCCTCGATGTTCTGGCGCGCCGTCCGTTGACCGGTGCGACGCCGGCGGGCGACCGCTTCGGGGCGGGCGGCGTCCAGACCGATCTGGTGGCGCTGGTGGACCTCGGCCAGGTCGGGGCGGACGTGGTCGAGGTCCACGTCGTCCTCGGCGGTGTTGAAGTCCGCCTCGACCTCGGCCGGTTCGAGGAACGCCAGCGGGTGCCCGGCCGCCACCACGTCGCCGCTCTTGACCGTCAGCTGGCGGACGACACCGGACACCGGGGCGGCGATGACGTGTTCCATCTTCATGGCCTCGAGGACCAGCAACTGCTGCCCGGCGCCCACCGTCTCGCCCTCGGAGACCTCGACGGTAACGACCGTTCCCTGCATGGGTGAGGTGACCGGCTCGGTGCCCGGCGGCCCGGTGATGGCCGCCACCCCCGACGCCCCCGTCGGCGAGGCGTGGGCCGCCGACGCCCGGGCCCCCGACTTGCCGTGGTGCAGAACGGCGAGCGGGTCGCGGGGGTCGACCCGGGCCCCGACGGTCGGACCCGGGCCCGGGGTCGGTGGCGGACCGAGGGCAGCGGCGCTCAGCTCGGCGGCGTGCGCCTCGAGGAAGCCGATGTCGACGGCTCCGGTGACGAAGGCGTCGTGCTCGAGGACCGCCCGCAGCAGTCCGGCGTTGGTGGGCGCCCCCTCCACCCGCATCTCGGCCAGGGCCCGGGCGGTGCGAGCGGCGGCGGGGGCCAGGCGGGCGGACGGGTGGTGTCCGATCACCTTGGCCAGCAGCGAGTCGAAGCGGGGGCTCGGGGCGTACCCCGAGTAGCCGTGGGTGTCGACCCGGACGCCGGGGCCGGTCGGGGGCTCGAAGCGGGTGACCGTCCCCCCCGCCGGCAGCCACGAGCCGTCGGCGGCGGCCGCCTCCAGGTTGACCCGGGCCTGCACGGCGAAGCCGCGCGGCTCGGGGACCTCGTCGAGGCCCGCCTCGGCCAGCGACAAGCCTGAAGCCAGCCGGAGCTGGGCCACGACCAGGTCCACCCCGGTCACCTCCTCGGTGACGGTGTGCTCGACCTGCAGGCGGGGGTTGGCCTCGATGAAGGCGATGCGGCCGTCGGGGGCGACGAGGAACTCGAAGGTGGCCAGCCCGGACAGGTCGACGGCCTCGGCCAGGCGCAGGGCTGCTTCTATCAGCCGGTCACGTACCCGGGGGTCGAGGCCGGCCGCCGGGGCCACCTCGATCAGCTTCTGGAACCGGCGCTGCACGCTGCAGTCGCGCTCCCACAGGTGGGTGACGGCGCCCGAGCCGTCGCCGGCGGCCTGAACCTCGATGTGGCGGGCGGGGACCAGTAGCTCCTCCACGTACAGGCTCCCGTCGCCGAAGGCGGCGGCCGCCTCGGAGCGGCACCGTTCCCACGCCGCCTCCAGTTCGGCGGCGGACCGGGCCGCCCGCATGCCCCGACCGCCCCCTCCGGACACTGCCTTCACCATCGCGCCACTCGGCCCGAGGGCGGCCAGGAAGCCGGCCGCCTCCTCGATGCTGGTCGGGCCGTCGGTGCCCTGCAGGACCGGCACTCCGTGCTGGCGGGCCAGATGGCGGCCGGCCGTCTTGTCGCCGAAAGTGTCGAGGGTGGACGGGTCCGGGCCCACGAACACCAGCCCCACCTCGGCGCAGCGGCGGGCGAACCCGGCGTTCTCGGCCAGGAACCCGTACCCGGGATGCACGGCGTCACAGCCCGTCTCCTTGGCCGCCCCCAGCAGCTGGTCCACGTCGAGGTACGCCGCCGGCCCCGCCCCCGAGAGGGGGACGGCGACGTCGGCCCGGCTGACGTGGAGGCAGTCGGCGTCGTCCTCGGAGTGCACCGCCACCGTGGCCACCCCGAGCTCGGCGGCGGCCCGCATCACCCGCACGGCGATCTCGCCCCGATTGGCGACGAGGAGGGTCCGCATCATCCGAGGAACTCCGTCGCCCCGAGGTCGGCGGCCTGCGCCGCATGCCGGTTGGCCATGGCCATGAACATGGCGTCGCCCCGATCGGTGCGGCCCACGAGCATGCTGGCGATCACCGCCATGATGAAGCCGTTCCAGCTGTAGCGGCGGTAGTCCTCCCAGCACTGCTCCCACGGGTAACCGCTCACCCCGTAGCCGAGGAGCGTCTCGTGGTACCGCTCGACGAGTCCGTGCTCCAGTCGGCGGCGGTCTTCGGGCGGCATGGCCGCGCCGAGGAAGTAGGAGACGTCGGATGTCCCCACCGAGAGGCGGACGGTCTGCCAGTCGACGACGGTGAGCGGGCGGTGATGGCCGGGCGGGCCGAACAGCATGTTGTCCAGCCGGTAGTCGACGTGGCAGACGGCCGTCGGTCCGGTCGCCCCCTCCACCCAGGCGGCGAAGCCGGTGCGCAGCCGATGGCCCATCTCCACCGCCTCGTCGGAGAGGGTGTCGCGGTAGCGGTCGACGAAGCCCTCCCAGAGCATGGCGAAGAACCCGACCGCCCCTCCGTCGCTCGACGACTTGGAGGCCAGCCATTCGACGTCCCACAGGCTCGGGTCGTCCCACCGGGGGCCGTGCAGACGGGCCGCCTCGACCACCGCCAGCTCCGCCTGCTCGGGGGTGCAGCCGTCGATCTGGTCGCCCTGCACCGCCGGGGCCAGGTCCTCGAGCACCAGGACCACCTCGGCCGTGCCGGGGGTGATGTCGGCGAAGAAGCAGCGGGGCCGGCTGATGTCGACCGTGTCGGCCACGTCGCGGTAGAAGGCCACCTCGGTGTCGTAGGTGAGGGTCTGGATGCCCGTGGCCTGGCTGACCGGGTCCCGCGACGAGAACTTGGCCACCACCGTCGCCGGCCCGGCGTCGGGTCGGTCGTAGGTCAACCGATAGCGGACGTTGCAGCCGACCTGGCCGGTGCCGATGAACTCCGAGTCGAACCCGGTGACCGCCGCCCCCTCGAGCTGGCCGGCGGCCGCCAGGACCTCGGTCAGCCACTCGGCGCTGACCTGCTCGGGATCGTGGACGAGACGGGGCATGTTCTCCTCACCGGCGACGGGCGTCCGGCCGCAGTGTGTCACCTGCCGCCCTCCCCCGGCCGGTGCTCGGCGACCACCCGCGCCAGCTCCGAGCGCCAGCACGCCGACCGATCCGACACGTCGCGGCCGAGCTCCTCGGCCAGCCGGAAGAACCCCGCCCCCGGCAGCGCCTCGCCCCGGCTGCGGACCACCACCGCCGACAGCATGCCCCGGCCTGCCGCCGCCTCCTCGAGCGTGATGCGCCGCAGCACCTCGCCCAGCCGCCCGGCCCGCCGCCGCGGCTCGAGCGCCGGCACCCGCTCGACGAGGGCGGCGTAGGTGATGGTCGACCCCCGGGCCGCCGTCTCGACCAGCACGGCCCGGGCAGCCTGCTCCAGCTCGTCGTCCGAGGGCACCCCGGTAGATTGCCGCGGTCATGTCTGTCTCGATCCTCGGCCATGCCGTCCACCGCAGCGAAGATCCCCGCTTCCTCAGAGGCGAAGCCCGCTACGTGGACGACATCGAGGTGGCCGGGGGGCTGGTCGCCTCGTTTGTCCGGTCCCATCACGCCCACGCCAGGATCGTGTCGATCGATGCCGACGCCGCCCGCCGGGCGCCCGGCGTCGTGGCGGTGTTCACCGCCGCCGACCTCGACCTGCCGCCGTCCCCGGCCGGGCGGCGGGCCGCCCTGGCCCGTCCCCGCCTCGCCGCCGGCGTGGTGCGCTACGTGGGCGAGCCCCTGGCGGTGGTGGTCGCCGAATCGGCGGCGGCGGCCGTCGACGCCCGCGAGCTGGTGGACGTCGACTACGAGCCGCTTCCGGCCGTCGTCGACCCGATCGCCGCCACCGAAGAGGGGGCCCCGCTCCTCTTCCCCGACCACGGCTCCAACGTGGTCTCCGACGGCGGCGCCGCCGACGAGGACCCGCTCGAGGGAGCAGACGTCGTGGTGAGGGCGAGGCTGGTCAACCAGCGGGTGGCCCCTGTCCCCCTCGAGCCCAACGCCGCCCTGGCCGTCCCCGAGCCCGGCGGAGGTCTCACCATCTACGCCAGCACCCAGTCCCCGTTCGGGGTCCGCCGCGAGGTTGCCTCCGCCCTGGGCCTCGAGGAGGAGGCGGTCCGGGTCGTCGCCCCGGACGTCGGGGGCGGCTTCGGCGCCAAGGGGGGCGCCTACCCGGAGCAGATCGTGGTGGCGGCCCTCGCCCATCGCCTGGGCCGTCCGGTTCGCTGGGCCGAGACCCGCTCCGAGAACCTCGTCGGCATGACCCACGGCCGGGCTCAGGTGCAAGACGTCGAGCTCGGCGCCCGCCGCGACGGCACCATCGTCGGGTTGCGGGCCCGCGCCCTCACCGACGTCGGGGCCTATTCGTGGAGGGGCACGTTCCTGCCCGGAGTCACCCGGGTAATGGCCTCGGGCGTCTACCGCATCCCCCGCATCGCCTTCCGGCCGATGGCGGTGGTCACCAACACCACGCCCACCGGCCCTTACCGGGGGGCCGGTCGCCCCGAGGCGGCAGCCCTGCTCGAGCGGTCGATGGACCTCCTGGCCGCCGAGCTCGGAATGGACCCGGTGGAGATCCGCCGGCGCAACTTCATCTCGCCCGACCAGTTCCCCTACCAGTCACCCACCGGCGCGTCCTATGACAGCGGCGACTACGCCAAGGCCCTGGACCGGGCCCTCGAGCTGGTCGGCTACCAAGAGCTGCGGGCCGAGCAGCGCGCCCGGGTGGATGCGGGATCCCCCCGCCTGCTCGGCATCGGGCTCAGCTGCTACGCCGAGATCAGCGGCGTGGGGAGCGAGTACGGCTCGGTCGCCGTCGCCCCCGACGGATCGGTGACCGTCGTAACCGGCTCCTCTCCGCACGGCCAGGGCCACGAGACGGCCTTCGCCCAGATCGCCGCGTCCGTGCTCGGAGTGGACTTCGCACGGGTGCGGGTTGTGCACTCCGACACCGGTACCGTGCCCCGCGGCGTCGGGACGTTCGGATCGCGCTCGGGCCAGCTCGGCGGCAGCGCCGTGATGGGAGCGGGGGACGCCGTCCTCGCCCGGGCCCGCGAGCTGGCCGCCGACCTGCTGGAGGCGAGCGTCGATGACATCGTGCAGCTCGAGGGAGGTCGCTTCGGCGTGGCCGGTGTGCCCGCCCGCGCCCTCGACTGGGCCGACCTCGCCGGCGCCGGCGAGGAGGCCGGCACTCCGCTGCGGTCCGAGTTCGACTTCGAGCAGGAGCCGACCTTCCCCTTCGGCGCCCACGTGGCCGTGGTCGAGGTCGACATCGAAACCGGGCTGGTCGACCTCCTCCGCTTCGTCGCCGTCGACGACTGCGGCAACCTCATCAACCCGATGATCGTCGAGGGCCAGATCCACGGAGGACTGGCCCAGGGGGTGGCCCAGGCCCTGTTCGAGGCCGTCTCCTACGACGCCGACGGCAACCCGCTCACCACCACGCTCGTCGACTACCTCGTCCCGTCGGCGGCCGACCTCCCCTCCTGGGAGACCGCCCACACCGTCACCCCCACCCCCCGCAATCCGCTGGGCGCCAAAGGGGTGGGGGAGTCCGGCACCACCGGGTCGACCCCGGCGGTGCAGAACGCCGTCATCGACGCCCTGAGCCCGTTCGGCGCCAAGCATCTCGACATGCCGCTCACGCCCGAGCGGGTGTGGGATGCGATTCAAGCCGGCCGGCCATCTCCAGCACCTCGGCGCTGACCCCCCGACGGGGGGCGATCACCTCGTCGATCAGCCCGTACTCACGGGCCTCCTGGGCGGTCATGAAGTAGTCGCGGTCGATGTCCTTCTCCACCTGCTCGACCGGCCGGCCGGAGTGGAAGGCGATGATCTCGGCCATGCGGCGGGTGGTCGCCATCACCTCGCGCAGATGGATCTCCATGTCGCGGGGCGCGCCTCGAGCCCCGGCCGAGCCCTGGTGGATCATGATCTTGGCGCTGGGCAGGGCGAGACGCTTGCCGGGCGCACCTCCGGCGAGGATCATGGCGGCGGCCGACATCCCCATGCCCACGCAGATGGTGGAGACCTCCGGCCTCACGTGCTGCATGACGTCGTAGATGGCCATGCCGGCGTAGGCCAGCCCGCCGGGGGAGTTGATGTAGAGGAAGATGTCCTTGTCGGGGTCCTCGGCCTCGAGGTGGAGGATCTCGGCCACGATCAGGTTGGCGATCTGATCGTCGACCTCCTGGCCCAGGAAGACGATCCTGTTCCGCAGCAGGAGCGAATAGATGTCGAAGGCCCGGTCGCCCCGGGCCGACTGCTCCAGGACGGTGGGGATCACCGAGGCCAGAGGTGAGGTGGCGACGTCCACTGCGTTCCTCCAAATTTTCTCGTTATCTCGTTTACGCGATACCATAGACGAGATATCACCACCGGGATATCGTCATCGGGATAGCGCTGCCGGGATGTCGTCGACAGGATCGCGGCGGGGCTATCGTGAGTTTTTTCGCGGCTCGCCGAGCCCCGCTGTGAGCATTTCCGCTATCAGCACCGCCGGGAGACACCAGAGATGAGCCCCCGTAAGCACAAGCCGCTCTTCCCCGGCTTCGACGACGAGACCTCGTGGCGGACCCGCGAGGTGATCAGCGCCCTGGCCATGCGCCGCCAGGAGCTCGGGCTCTCCCAGACGGAGGTCGCCGCCCGCATGGGGACCTCCCAGTCGACCGTCGCCCGCCTCGAGGCCGACGCCATGGACGTGAGGTTCTCCACCCTGCAGCGCTACGCCGCCGCCATCGGCAGCAGCATCGAGTGGGAGCTTCGGTGACCCCGCCCCAGCCGCCGCCCGGGTTCCGGCCGGAGATCAGCCCGCTTCCGGGGTCCTCGCCCCGCTGGCCCCTCGGGCGGCCGGTCCGGCCGCCGGCGCCGGAGCCGCTGCCCACCGGCCTCGAGTGGGGGGACTGGGTCCGGGCTCGCATGTTCGGTCAGCGCACCGTGTTCGTCAGCGGGGCCCTCGACGACCGGGTGGCCGGCGACGCCGTCGCCCAGCTGATGACCCTCGACGCCACGGGCGACGACGCGGTCGAGCTGTACCTCGACAGCCCCGGGGGCAGCCTCGAGGCCGCCTTCTCGGTGATGGACACCATCGACCTGTTGGGGGTGCCGGTCCACACCACCTGCCTCGGTAGGGCCGAGGGGCCGGCTGTCGGTGTGCTCGCCGTGGGCGAGCGTCGGCGCATCGCCGCTCACGCCCGGTTGCGCCTGTGCGAGCCGAAGCTGGAGATCGCGGCGCGCGCCGCCGACCTGGGCCAGGTCGTGGCCCACCACCGATCCCAGCTCCACCGTTTCCAGGACCGGCTGGCCGCCGCCTCCCGCAAGTCGGCGGACGACATCGCCGAGGACATGCGGGCCGGCCGGTACCTGTCCGCCTCCGAGGCGGTGGCCTACGGGCTGGCCGACGAGATGATGACCCCCGACGCCCGCATCGTCTCCCTCGGCCGTTCCCCTCGGCCGTTCGGTTTCGGGCCGTCGCGCTAGGCGCCGACCTCCCGCTCCACCTGGGACGAAAAGGCAGCGCTCGGGCTAAGCGGGGCGTCTCCCCGGCCGATCTAGGGCGGGATCTATGGGACGGGGAGCTCGACTGGGGGAGTACCACGGCGTCCGGCAGCGGCGCTGCTACCAGCTCGTGTCGGTGGCCGCTCCCGCCCTCCTCGTCGCCGGCTACGCCCCGCTCCACGGGCTCCAAGCCGTGATCGTCCTCATCCAGGCCGTGCTGGTCGAGCTCTTCCTCCTGCTGGGCCCGGCCGCCATGAACGTGGTGGTGGACGACCGGGGGGTCACCGTGCGGAACCTGTTCCGGGTCACCCGCATCGGGTGGGCCGACGTGCGGGGATTCAGCATCGACGAGGGGTTCCCGTGGACGGCGCGGGTCGAACGGGCCAGCGGACGGGACGTCATCGTCTGGGGGGTCTCGGCCGAGCCGTGGCTCAGCCGGGGCAAGGAGCAGCGCCGGATCCTGAAGGCCGTGGAGGAGCTCAACGGCGCCTGGCGCACGGCGGTGCTCTCCGGCGGCCACGGGGTGGTGCCGGCGACCGCCGAGCCCGTCGCCGCCGAGTCGGTCCGCTCCTAGACCCGCCGGGTCCGCCGCACCAGGTCCACCACCACCCGGGCCAGCTCCGGCCCCTTGTCCTCCTGTAGGAAATGGCCGGCCCCCTCGACGGTCACGTGGTCCATCTCGCGGGCTCCCGGCACGACGCGCTGGAAGACCGCCTCGCCGCCCCGCGTCACCGGGTCCCCGTCGCTGAAGGCGGTGAGGAACGGCCGGTCGAACTGGGCCAGCACCTGCCAGGCCGCCCGGTTGTCCTCGGCCGCCGGGTCGTCGGGGGTCGTGGGGACCAGCACGGGGAACTGGCGGGCGCCGGCCTTGTACCGGTCGTCGGGGAAGGGGGCGTCGTAGGCGGCGACCACCTCCGGGGAAAGCGCCGTGGTGCAGCCCCCGGCGACGATGCGGCCCACGTGCAGCTCGGGCGTCTCCTGCGAGAACCTCTGCCAGGCGAGGAAAGCCTCGGTCGCCGGCCGGTCGCCGGTCGGCAGCCCGGTGTTCGCCGCCACCACCCGCCAGAAGCGGTCGGGGTCGGCTCCGACCAGGCGGAGGCCGACGAGGCCGCCCCAGTCCTGGCCCACGAGGGTGATCCGCGACAGGTCGAGCTCCCCGAAGAGGGCCTGGCGCATCCACTCGACGTGGCGGGCGTAGGTGTAGTCGTCACGTCCGGTCGGCTTGTCCGACCGGCCGAAGCCGACCAGGTCGGGGGCGACCACCCGGAGCCGGGCCCGGGTCAGCACCGGGATCATGTGCCGGTAGAGGAACGACCACGACGGCTCGCCGTGCATGAGCAGTACCACCTCGGCCTCGGACGGTCCCTCGTCGAGGTAGTGGACCCGCAGCCGGCCGCCATCGCCGTCGGGGATCGTCACGTAGTGCGGCTCGTAGCCGAAGTCGGGCAGGCCCTCGAACCGCTCGTCCGGCGTGCGCAGAACCTCCATCGGGCCAGCCTGCCAGACACTCGGTTTCCGCCGCCTCCACGCCCCCGTCCTACGCTGACCCGATCGACAAGCCGGAGGATCCCCAGCGCCTCGACCGCGAGGTCATCGTCCTGTCGTCGGTCGTCGTCCTCGGGGCGATCATGTCGATCCTCGACACGACGATCGTCAACGTCGCCCTCGACACCCTGGGGCGCGACCTGCACGCCACCCTGGCGTCGGTCCAGTGGGTCACGACCGGCTACCTGCTGTCGCTTTCGATCGTCATCCCGCTCACCGGGTGGGCCATCGAGCGCTTCGGGGCCAAGCGGCTGTGGATGACCTCGGTGCTGGTCTTCCTGGTCGGGTCCGCCCTGGCCGGCATGGCCTGGAACATCCAGAGCCTCATCCTGTTCCGGGTCCTGCAGGGCTTCGGCGGCGGCATGATCATGCCGGTCGGCCAGACGATCCTCGCCCAGGCGGCCGGACCGCACCGGATGGGCCGGGTGATGAGCATCATCGGGGTGCCGATGATGCTGGGGCCGGTCCTCGGCCCGGTGCTCGGCGGGGTCCTCGTCCAGGACATCAGCTGGCGGTGGATCTTCTACGTGAACATCCCGATCGGGGCGGCCGCCCTGGTCATCGCGGCCAAGGTGCTGCCCCGGCCGTCGGTGCCCGGCCATCACCGGCTGGACGGCGTCGGACTGGCCCTCTTGTCGCCCGGGCTGGCCATCCTCGTCTACGGACTGTCCGAGGCCAGCAGCGGCGGCGGCTTCGCCAGCGGCAAGGCGCTGGCGCCGATCGTGGCCGGCCTGGCCCTGACGGCGGCGTTCGTCGCCCACTCGGCCCGGCGAGGGCCCAACGCCCTCATCGACGTGAAGCTGTTCCGCGACGTTCCGTTCAGCGCCGGCGCCGCCACCAGCTTCCTGTTCGGCGTGGCCCTGTTCGGGGCCATGATCCTGCTGCCGCTCTACTACCAGATCGTCCGGGGCGAGGGGGCCCTGGCCACCGGTCTCCTGCTCACCCCCCAGGGGGTGGGCATGGCCCTGGTGATGCCGATCTCGGGGCGGATGACCGACCGGGTGGGGGCGGGCAAGATCGTGCCGGTCGGGCTGGCCATCACCCTCCTCGGCACCCTGCCCTACTGCCTCGTCGGCGCCCACACCCCCTACGGCCTGTTGCTCGGCGCCCTGTTCGTGCGGGGCTTCGGCATGGGCTTCGTGATGATGCCGGCCATGGCCGCCGCCTACGCCACCCTCGGGCGCGACGCCGTGCCCCGGGCGACGACCGCCCTCAACATCATCCAGCGCATCGGCGGGTCGGTGGGCACCGCCTTCCTGGCCGTCATGCTCGAGCGCTACATGAAAGCGGCATTACCGGGGGCGGCCGGCCACGCCGGGGCCGGCTTCGCCGCCCTGAGCAGCATCCCCGACGCCATTCGCCAGCAGGTGGCTCCGCCCCTGGCCCACGCCTTCGGCAAGACCTACTGGATCTCGCTGGTGCTGATCGCCGTCGTTTACATCCCGGGCTGGTTCCTGCCACGGCGGCCGCCCGAGTTCCCGCCGGCGACCCCGGGCCGGGCCGTGCCGGCGGGCCACCCCGAAGCCGATCCCGTCGTCGAGATGATGTAGCCGGTGGGGCGCCCGGCTAGGAAGCCCGGGTGCCGAGCCGCTGGGCCAGGTACTGGTCGATGGCGGCGATCACCCCGGAGACGGCCTCGCCGAAGGCCAGGTTCACCACCTTCTCCCGGGCGCTGACCGGGCGCGACATGACCGCCCGCCCCCCCACGGTCACCCGCGAGCCGTCGAGGTCGACGGTCACGTCCACCCGGTCTCCGGGCTGGAACGGGCCCCCCACCCGCAACCGCATTCCACCCCGGGAGAGATCCTCGATCACCGCGTCGTGGTTGTTGCCCCGCCGGCCGTTGCGGACCAGGCGACACTCGCAGGCCAGCTCCACCTTCACCCGGGGGTGGGTCCGACGCTGCAGGAGGGCCCCCGAGCCGATCAGGGTCAGCTCGATCTCCTCGCCCGGGCTGGTGGCCAGGCGGGCCGGCCACTGCCAGATCCCCTGGGCCCGGGCCACGAAGACCATCAGGTCGTCACCCTGGTCGACGCCCCCGTCGGGCAGCGGGTCCAGCAGCTTCAGGCGGAGCCGCTGGTCCGCCGCCCGCACCACCTCGGCCACGCACGCCCCCCGTTCGGGGACGTCCAGCCCCACCCGCATGCCCTCTCGGAGCTCCATCTCGTCCGGTTGTGCGCTCATGGCCGCTCCGATTTCACTCCCTGTGACACAGGGGGCTCCGACAAGATGGTATTGAGGTCGGGTGGACCGGGCCAGCAATCCGACGCCGAATGACCAGGTTCTGGCGCGAGAGGAGCGGGTCCTCGTCGGGGAAACGGTGCTCCATGCCGGCCAAGCGGTGGCCGTCACCGGCCTGCGGGGCCAGTTCGTCTTCCAGGCCGTGGTTGTCAACCGCCGCACCGGGGCCCGGTGGGCGAACGTGTTCGGCGGCCCCAAGGGCCGTGAGCGGGTCCGGTCGGTGCCCCCCGACCGGCTGCGCCCGGCCAGCCCGGCCCGGGGCGGGCCCCGCCCGGAGCAGCTGACCCTCGAGCTCGGTCCCCGCCTCCCCGGCCGGGGCTGACCGGCGGGGGCCAGCGGAGGTCAGCCGTTGCGGGTGTGGGCGTCGAGGAGGTGGGCCACCGCCGCCGTAACCCCCCGGGCGGCGGGAAGGTGCAGGAACTCGTTGGGGCCGTGGGCGTTGGAGCCGGGCCCGAGGACGCCGGTGACCACCATCTGGGCGCCGGGGAAGCGGGCCCCCAGCATGCCGATGAAGGGGATGGTGCCGCCCTCGCCCAGGTAGCCGGCCGGCCGCCCGAACGCCGCCTCCGAGGCCGACTGCAAAGCGGCGCTCAGCCACGGCTCGGGCTCCGGCGCCGCCCACCCGGACTCGGCGCCCTGGACGGTGACGCTCACCCGGGCGCCGTGGGGCGGGTCGGCGGAGAGGGCTTCCTCGACGGCCCGGGCGGCGGCGGCGGCGTCGGCCGTCGGGGGCACCCGGATGGCGAGCTTGGCCCGGCTCAGCGGGCGCAGCACGTTGCCGGCGGCGGACACGGGAGGAAAGCCGTCCATGCCGGTGACGGCCAGCGACGGTCTCCAGGTGACGCGGGCCAGCCGGTCGGCGGGGTCCGATCCGACGGGCCGGAGTCCCTCCACGACCGGGAAGCGGGTCATGGCGTCGCCGAATTCGGCCGCCAACGCCTCCATCTGCTCGGTCCGCTCGGCGGGGATCTCCACGTTCAGCTCCGGCAGGGGCATGTCGCCGGTCGCCGGGTCCTCGATGCGGTCGAGCAGCCGGCGCAGAACGCGGAACGACGAGGGCACCACCCCGCCGGCGGCTCCGCTGTGCACGCCCTCGGTCAGCACCGCCACCTCGACCACCACGGCCACCACCCCCCGCAGGGACGTGGTCACCCACAGCCGGTCGTAGGTGAGGCAACCCGAGTCCAGCCCCACCACCAGACCGGGCCGGCCCAGCCGGTCGGCCAGCGAGTCGAGGTAGGCGGGCAGGTGGCAGCTGCCGCTCTCCTCGCTCGCCTCGATCAGGACCACGGCCCGGTGGTGGGATCCCCCCGCCGCCCGCACCGCCTCGAGGGCGGTCAGGGCCGCGAACGTCGAGTAGCCGTCGTCGGCGCCGCCGCGCCCGTAGAGGCGGTCTCCCTCGATCACCGGCTCCCAGGGGCCGAGGCCCGCCCGCCAGCCCTCCATCTCCGGCTGCTTGTCGAGGTGCCCGTACAGGACCACCGTCTCGTCGTCGCCCCCGGCGCCGGCGGGGGGGACGTCCACCACCAACAGCGGGGTGAGGCCCGGCCGCTCGAGCAGCTCGACCTGGGCGCCGGGGATCTCACGGGCCGAGCACCAATCGGCCAGCAGGGCGGCGGCCCGGGCCATGTGACCCTCGGCCTGCCATTCGGGGGCGTAGTCGGGGGACACGTTGGGGATGCGGACGTACTCGGTGAGCGCCGGCAGCACGTCCTCGGCCCACGTCTGGTCCACGATCGAAGAGACGGTGGCGGCGTCGATGCTGGCCATGACCCATCCTCGCGCCCCGGCTACCGTCGGTCCGTGGTCGCAACCGACGGCAAGGTCGAGCCCGGTTTCGAGGCGGTGGCAGAAGCTTTCGCCGCCAATTTCGAGCGGCGCGGAGAGCACGGCGCCGCCGTGTGCGTCTACGCCGGCGGACGCCCGGTCGTCGATCTGTGGGGCGGGCCCACCTACGGGCCCGACACCCTGCAGCTGGTGTTCTCGGCGACCAAAGGCATGGCCACCGTCTGTGTCGGACGGCTCGTCGAGCAGGGCCGCCTCGACCCCGAAGCGCCCGTCGCCGAGTACTGGGCCGCCTTCGACGCCGCCGGCAAGGCAGGCGTCACCGTCGACCTCCTGCTGTCCCACCGGGCCGGCCTGCCCGCCGTCGATCGGGCTCTGTCGTTCGAGGACATGCTGGCCTGGGAGCCGCTGGTCGAGGCCCTGGCCGAGCAGCCCCCGCTGTGGGAGCCCGGCACCCGTCACGGCTACCACGCCCTGACCTTCGGTCACCTCGCCGGCGAGCTGGTGCGCCGGATGAGCGGGCGCCGGATCGGGCGCTTCTTCGCCGAAGAGGTGGCCGCCCCCCTCGGCCTCGACGCCTGGATCGGGCTGCCGGCCGGCGAGGAGGGGCGGGTGGCGGATCTGATCCCTCCGGAGGCGTCTCCTGACGATCCGATGACCAAGGCCCTGGCGGACACCTCCGGCCTGACCTACCGGGCCTTCGCCAACCCGCCGATCGCCGCCGCCCGGTTCAACCGACCCGACGCCCACGCCGCCGAGATACCGGCGGCCAACGGCATCACCACCGCCCGCTCGCTGGCCCGGATGTACGCCGCCTGCGTCGGCGAGATCGACGGGGTGCGGCTGCTGGCCCCGGCCACGGTCGAGTTGCTGCGCCGCAGCCGGGCCGCCGGTCCCGACGCCGTGCTGCCCTACGACACCCAGTTCGGACTCGGCTTCCAGCTGCCGGCCCCCTGGCGTCCGTTCGCCGGGCCGGGCTCGTTCGGCCATTACGGCATGGGCGGGTCGGTGGGCTTCGCCCTGCCCGAGGCCGGCCTGGCCCTCGGCTACACCATCGACCGCATGCAATCCCACGCCGGCCCCGATCCGCGCAGCCAGGCCCTCATCGCCGCGGCGTTGGCCTGCCTCCGTTAGGGGGCCGACGGGCCAGATGCCCGAATCGGGACCTTCGGCCCGGCGAAAGGGCTGATCGACTCCGTCTCGGCTTAGCCACGCGGCGGTGTGATTACCGCATGACATCGCTCACTGCGCCCAGGGGCGAGGGCCTAGGCCGGTTCGACCACGCTCTCGTCGAACTGCCATTCCTGGCCGAACGGGAGAAGCAGGTCATCTCCGCTCGGCTCGGCCTCGACCGGGGCGCGCCGCGCTCCTGCACCGAGACGGCCCGGATGGTGCACACCAGCCGCGACGCGGTCCGCCGGGTGGAGATCATTGTCGGCTGCAAGCTGCGTCACCCCTCCGCCGGGGCGTGGGAGCCGAAGGTGAGCCGGCTGCGCGACGCCCTCCACGGCCTGTCGTAGCCAGGGCGTAGGGCCGCCGACCCCCGCCGCTTGCCTCTATCGTCGCCCGGTCGGCGACGGGGAGGACCGGGTGGAATTCGGCGTGGTGGTTCGCCAGGTGGGGACGGGCTGGGAGGGCACGCGCCGAGCCGCCGAGGCGGTCGAGGAAGCCGGGTTCGACTCGGTATGGCTGATCGACCACCTGCTGGGCTTTCCTCCCCAGGCCGGCATCCTCGAGGCCTGGACGGCGCTGTCCGGGCTGGCGGTGGCCACCTCCCGGGTCGGCCTCGGTGCCCAGGTCTTCTGCCAGTCGTTCCGCCAGCCCGCCCTGCTGGCCAAGATGGCGACCACCCTCGACCTCATATCCGGTGGCCGTCTGCACTTCCTGGTGGGCGCCGGCTGGTGGGAGGAGGAGTACCGGGCCTTCGGCTACCAGTTCCCGCCGCCGGGGGTGCGGGTGGGCGAGGTGGAGGACGCCGTGCGCGTCCTGCGAGGGTTGTGGGACGCGGGTGACCGCCCCTTCACCTACGAGGGCCGCCACGCCCGGGTCGTCGACGCCCTCAACCTGCCCGCCCCCGAACGACGGATACCGATCGGCGTCGGCGGGGCCGGCCCCCGGATGCTCGACCTGGCCGCCCGCCTGGCCGACGAGTGGAACTGCCCGGCCGCCGCCCTACCCGCCTACCCGCAGCTGCGCCAGACCCTCGAGACCGCCCTGGCCGACGCCGGCCGCAGCATCCGCCGGTCGTGCCAGATCGTGTTCGCCCCTGGCGACGCCGACGTGTCGGGCCTGGCCGCCTTCAACCCTGACCTCGGGCTGCGGGGCTCCACCCAGCAGATGGTCGACCGGGTGGGGGAGCTGTCGGCCATGGGCATCGACGGCCTCTACGGCATGCCGGCCGGCCGGCGGGCCATCGACGCCGTCGCCGAGGCGCTACCGGAGCTCCGGGCCGCCGCCGGATGAGGCTGGTCAGCTTCCGCCCGTCGGCGGGCGGTGAAGTCCGGGTCGGCGTGCTGGTCGGCGACGAGGTCGCCGACCTGTCCGCCACCGGCCTGCCGTCGGACATGGCCGCCTTCCTGGCCGCCGGCGATGAGGGCATGGAGGCGGCCCGGCGGGCGACTGCCGGGGGATCACCGCGGCTGTCCCTCTCCGACGTGGTGCTGATGGCGCCGGTGCCGCGGCCGCCGAAGTTCCTGGCCATCGGCCTCAACTACCGGGCCCACGCGGCGGAGACGGGGCGGCCCCTGCCCGAGTTCCAGATGTGGTTCAACAAGCAGCGGACCTGCGTGGTCGGGCCGGGTGAGCCCATCGTCGTGCCCTCGGTCTCCGACGAGGTCGACTACGAAGGCGAGCTGGCGTTCGTCATCGGCCGGCGGTGTCGACACGTTCCCGCGTCGGACGCGCCCTCGGTCATCGCCGGCTACACGGTGGTGGACGACGTGAGCGTGCGTGACTGGCAGCGGCGCACCCCCACCATGACGATGGGGAAGAGCTTCGACACTCACGGGCCGATGGGACCCCACCTGGTGACGGCCGACGAGGTCGGTGATCCTCATCGCCTGAGCCTGCGCACATGGGTCAGCGGCGAGTTGCGCCAGGAGGCCTCCACCGACGATCTGGTCTTCAACTGCTGGCAGATGGTCGAGCACCTGAGCACCGCGTTCACCCTCGAGCCCGGGGACGTCATCTCGACGGGCACCCCGGCCGGCGTCGGCATGGCCGCCGACCCGCCGCGCTACCTCCGACCGGGCGACACCGTCCGCGTCGAGATCGAAGGGGTCGGGGTGCTCGAGAATCCGGTGGTCGCCGAGACGCGGGCGTCGTAGCCTGTCGGCCGTGCGCGTCACCCACACTCGCGTGAGTTACTTCTGGTCGCCCTCCCCGGGCGGCCGACCGACGCGCTGAACCCCAGCGGAGGTCGCCCCGGGCGGGCGGCCTCCGGCACGGCTCTCCCGTGCGGGCCGGCCGCCTCACCGGGGCCCGGACGAGGAGAGCGATGACCCTGACCACCACCCCCCGATACGCCTTCGGCGACGACGACCTCGCCGCCCGCCGCCTCGACCTGGTGGCCGAAGTGTTCGACCCGTCCTCGCGCCGGTTCGTGGCTGCCGTCGCCCCCGCCGAGCCGGCGGTGGCCATCGACCTCGGATGCGGGCCGGGTCACACCACCCGGTTGCTGTCGGCGGTGTCGGGCGCGTCGCGCACCATCGGACTCGACACCTCCGAGCGCTTCCTGGCCCGGGCCCGCTCCGGCCCGACCGCCGACGGCGTCGAGTTCCGGTCCCACGACGTCACCCGGGTGCCCTTCCCCGCCGCCCCCGCCGGCCTCGTCTACGGCCGGCTGCTCCTCGCCCACCTGGCCGACCCGGCGCAGGTGGCGTCGGGCTGGCTCACCCAGCTGGCGCCCGGCGGGGTGCTGGCCGTCGACGAGCTCGAGTCGATCGACCCGCGCGACCCGGTGCTCGCCGACTACGAAGAGGTGGCGGTGGCGCTGGTTCGGGCCCGGGGCGGCCTCATGTACGCCGGTCCGGCGGTGGCGCCGGTGCTCGCCGCCCCGCCCGCCGGATACCGCCGGGTGCACGACGAGGTCGTGACGGTCGACGTGCCGGTGCCGGTGGCGGCTCGGATGTTCTCCATGAACCTGGCCGTGTGGCGCAACGACGCCGGGCTCGTCGCCCGGTTCGGCCGGTTCCGCCTCGAGCGGCTGGCCGCCGGCCTCGACCGGCTGGCCCGCTCGACCAGCAGCCGCACCGCCCGCTGGGAGCTGCGCCAGATGGCGGTGGCCCGGACCGCGCCGTGAGCGACCCGGGCGCCTCGGACGACCCGGTCGTGCTGTCGGTCGCCGCCTACAGCGACCAGGCCGAGCAGTACGAGGTGACGCACGCGCCGAAGATGGCCGAGACGGCGGCCCGCTTCGCCGCCTCGTTGCCGGTCCCGTCGTCGATCCTCGACGCCGGCTGCGGCCCCGGACGCGACCTCGCCCGCTTCATCGCCCACGGGCATGCCGCCCACGGCGTCGACCTCAACCCAAGGTTCGTGGCCATGGCCCGCCGCCACGGCCCGACCACGCTCGGCGACCTGCGCCGGGTCGGCGAGCTGTTCCCCCCGGCGAGCTTCGACGGCGTCTGGGCGGCGTCGTCGCTTGTCCACCTCTCGGAGAGCGAAGCGGCCGCCGTCCTCGCCCAGCTGGCCGGGTTGCTCCGCCCCGGCGGCCGGCTGTACGCCTGCGTGAAGAGCGCCGGTGACACCGGTTGGTTGGACGAGCCCGACGGGCGGCGTTGGTACACGGTGTGGGAGCCCGACCGGTTCGCCGACGCGGTGGCGGCGGCCGGCCTCACCGTGGAACGGGTGGACGCCGGCGTGTTCGTCGAGGTCTGGGCTAGCCGTCCGCCCGGTCCGTGACCGGGTCGGCGAGGATCAGGCTGCGAGCCCGGCGGTCGTCGAGCCGGCGCTCGGCCTGGCGCCGGGCCCGCTGGCGGCGATCGCTGCCCCGGGACTTCGCCCGCCGGTCGCGCAGCCCCTGCCGGCGGTCGGCCCGCCGCCGGTCGCCGACCCTGCGCTCCCCCGTGCGCCGCTCGCAGGCGGACAGAACCACGTCGCCGAGCCGCTCCCCGGGCCCGGGCTTGGCCAGATACCCGACCGCGCCGGCCCCGCTGGCCGCCCGGGCCCCGGCTTCGGTCGGCACCTGCGACGTCACCGCGATGAGGGCGGCCGGCAGGGCCCGTCGGAGGTAGCCGACCAGCTCGGCCCCGCCCAGCACGGGCAGGTCCTCGCTCACCAGGACGACATCGGGCCGGCAGGCGGCGGCCATCCAGAGGGCGTCGCCGCCGTCAGCGGCTGCTCCGACCACCTCGAAGCGCTGGTCGTCGGCCAACGCCTGCTGGTAGCGGCCGAGCAGCTCGGTGTCCTCATCGGCCACCAGCACCCGGCAGCGGGGGACAGCCGCCGTCGTCACCGCCCCATGATCCCAGAGAAATGCCCCCTGATGGGACATTCCCTGCCAATAGCCGCGGGGGTGGGGGCACGGGTGGCCGGCGGGGTAAAGATGTCCCTCGTGGCCGATCACCTCGTTCCCGACGCCGACCCCGCCGACGCCGCCGAGCAGCACGACCCGGCCGAGGGCGAGCTGGAAGAGCAGATGTCCGGCCACGCCGGCACCACCGGCGAGCCGGCACCCGAGCGCGACGTGATCGAACAGTCGATGCCGGTGGGCGACGACACCGGCCGGGTGACGCCCCGTCCCCGCCCGATGGACGTCGACGAGGCCGACTGGCGCGACCAGTCGATCGTCGAGCCGATCGACGACGACGACGTCCGCTGAGCCGGCCGGGGAAGCTGGATCAACCGGCTCATCCGGCGGTCCGGTGCAGGGCCGTCTCCGCGTACTGCAGGGCGTCGGAGACGGTGACCGCGCTCAGCAGGGCCGCCACGGTGCGGGCGGCGGGGGCGTCCACCAGGTAGAGGCCCATCAGGGCGGTGCCGGCCCACTGGCCCATGCAGAACGGGCAGGTGGCGAGCTCGCCGACGCCCCGGCGCAGACCCTCGCCCCGCGGCTCTTCCTGCACCTCCGAGGCCGGGCCCTGGCCCTTGTAGCGGGTGAACGGCGCCCGCAGGAAGCTGGTGACCTTGTCGCGGGCGATCAGCCGGCTGAGCTTGAAGGTGGCCACGCCGAGCAGGGCGATGTCGCCGGCGCCGATCCGTGCTGGCAGGCGCCGGCCCGACCGGTGGAACAGGAGCGAGAAGCCGGCCACGCCGGCGGCGTAGACGCCGATTAGGGCGGCGTAGCGGGTGGGGACCACGTCCTCGCCGTGGGAGTAGTGCTCGACCAGCTGGCGCAGCGGCGCCGGCCCCGACACCGCCTCGGCGGCCCCGCTGCGGACGCTCACTGGCCGGCCGCCACCAGGGCCGTGGCCCCGTTGGCGTGGAGGTGCTCGCCTATCAGGCGTCGCAGCTCGTCGGGGCGCGTCTCCGGTATCCAGTGGGAGACACCTTCGAGGACCTCGAAGCGGTACTGGCCGCGGACCTGGGAGGCGGTGGCCCGGGCGGCGGCCTCGCCGAGGGCGACGTCGCCGTCGCTCCACACGTACAGGGTCGGCACGTCGACCTTGCCAACCGGCGTGCCCGCCAGCGGCAGGGCCCGGTACCAGTTGAGGGCGCTGTGGAGGGCGCCCCGCTCGACTATTTCGTCGACGTAGCGGGCGGCCCAGTCGGCGGGGAGCCCGGAGCGGGTCAGCAGGCGGCGGAGGGGGGCGCCGCCGCCGGCGCCGAGGAGCGCCTCGGGCACGAACGGCAGGGCGAAGAAGCCCATGTACCCGGACCTGAGCAGCTGCGGGCTGCGCAGCAGGGCCGAGGCGTAGGCCCGGGGGTGGGGGGTCGACACCACGGTCAGGCTGCGCAGGCGCTGGGGCTGGCGGGCGGCCGTCGCCCACGCCACCACCCCTCCCCAGTCGTGGCCGACGAGGTGGAAGCGGCGGGCGTCGAGCCGGTCGGCGATCTGGAGCACGTCGTCGACCAGGCAGTCGAGGCGGTAGTTGTGGAGGCCCGTCGGCCGGGCGCCGGGGGAGTAGCCCCGCTGGTTGGGAGCGACCACGTGGTATCCGTCCCCGGCGAGCCCCTCGAGCTGGGGCCGCCACGCCTCCGCCGTCTGGGGGAACCCGTGGAGCACCAGGACCAGGTCGTCCCCCTGCCGGCCGGCCTCGAGGGCGCTGAAGGTCATCCCTCCGGCGTCGATCTCGATCTCGCCGGGCGCCAGCTGGCGGCGGGCCTGGTCGGCCGCCCGCGCCGCCCGCCGGCGGTAGCGGGCCACCGGCTTGTCCTGCTCGCGGTCGGGGTGATGACCGGGCCGGTTGTCCTCGGGCACCGGGCCCGGGGCGTCGCTGGTGGGCGGGGGGGCGGCCAGCCCGGGACCCGACTTGGCGCCGTCGGAGTCGGTGGCGCCCCGCTCGCTGCGCCGGAGCTCGGGCTGCTGGGGCTTGGGCATGTGGTCTCTCCTCGGCGAACTCGCTGACCGTTCAGTTATCCCCGGTGCGGGCGGCCTCTACCGCCCCGACGGGTCGGCGTCGAGGCGTTGGGCCAGACGGCGCAGACCCCCTCCGACCTGCACCTGCGGCGGCTCGGGGTGGCGGATCCGCCGGGCCGGCCCCGGCAGCCACCCGAGATCCGCTCGGAAACGGTCGGCGGCCGCCGCCACGTCCTGGCGCCCGGCGGCGGTGCGCCGCCCCACCGCCATCACCTCGGCGAGGAGCGGCTCGGCGTCGGATGCGGGCCGGTCCTCTTCGGCCAGGGTGAGGACGTCGGCGCCGGACGGCAGCCGCCACACCTGCTTGCGGCCGGGCCAGCTGACCTTGCCGGGCGAGCGCTTGCGGACGGGCCGCCCGCCCACCTCCACCAGCTTGTAGGCGGCTTCCAGGGCCGGCCCCGGGTTGGCCAGGGCGGCGCCCACCCCGAAGCCGTCGACGGGGGTGCCGGCGGCGACCAGCTCCTCGATCTGGAACTCGTCGAGGCCACCGGTGAGGAACACCTTCAGCTGGCCGAACCCGGCCTCGTCGAGCACCCGGCGGGCCCGGCGGGCCCCGGCGGCGAGGTCGCCCGAGTCGATCCGGACCCCGGCCAGCTCCACTCCCCGCTGGCGCATCCGCCGGGCTACCTCGACGGCGTGGGCCAGGCCTCGGTCGGTGTCGTAAGTGTCGACCAGCAGGACGGCGTGGGACCCGAAACGCTCGGCGAACGACTCGAAGGCGGACGCCTCGTCCTCGTGGGCCTGAACGTAGGAGTGGGCCATGGTGCCGCTGACGGGCAGGCCGTAGGCGCCGGCCGCGGCCACGTTGCTGGTCGAGTCCATCCCGGCGATGCGAGCCGCCCGGGCCAGGCGCATGCCGGCTGCCCCCCAGGGGGTCGAACGCAAACCGAAGTCGGCGACGGAGCGGTCGGCCGCGGCCAGCCGCAGCCGGGCGGCCCGGGTGGCCAGGGCCGTCTGATGGCCGACCATGGCGAGGAGGGCGGTCTCCACCAGCTGGCCGGTGGCCAGGGTGGCGTCCACCTCGAGGAGCGGCTCGTTGGCCAGCGCCACCCGACCCTCGGGGATGGCCCGCACCGCCCCCGAGAAGCGGACGGCGGCGAGCATCTCCAGGAAGGCGTCGTCGAACAGCCCCAGCCCGTCGAGGGCGGCGAGGTCGCCCGGCCCGAAGCAGAACGACTCGAGGAACGCCAGGGCGTCCTCGAGTCCGGCCGCCACCAAGAAGCTGGTGGAGGGGGGCAGGTTGCGCACGAACAGGCTGAAGCTGGCCGGCACGTCGGCCAGGCCCTCGGCGTGGTAGGCCGCCGCCATCGTCACCTCGTAGAGGTCGAGCTCCAGCGCCGGCGAGGCCGGGGGACCGGCGGCGGGGCCCGCCCCGCCCCCGCCGGTTCCGTCCATGTGATTCGGCTCCCGGGTTATCGGCCGGGCGTCAACCCATGGTCGCCGCGTGCTCGGGGCGGATGTGGATGATCACCCGCTGGTCTCCCGGCTGGGTGTAGGGGTACTTGTCCTTGTTCATGTACCGCTGGGCCAGCGAGTCGATGAACTCCATGTTCGGGTCGTCCTCCATGGTGGTGACCCGCCCCCGGATCTCCACGTACCGGTAGGGGTTGTCCGGGTCGGTGATGGAGGCCGCCACCCGCTTCTCGCCCTTCAGGTTGCGGTACTTCTGCCGGTCCTTGGTCGTGCTGATCAGCAGCTCATCGTCCTGCCAGGCGTACCAGACCGGGTGCGACTGCGGTTCACCCGCGGGCCCGATGGTGGCCAGGTGGGCGAAGCCGGTCTTGGTGAGGATGTCCTGGTGCGTGTCGGGAACGACCTTCGTTCCGGTAGCCATGGTTGTCCTCCTCGGCTTGCTCGCGGTCTACCCGGCAGATGTACCCGGGTAGGAACTCGCCATGCCCCGACAGGTGCCCGCCGGCGCCCCGACCGACGCCGCCCCCTTCGTGCCCGACCAGCGCGACCTGGCCGCCCTGCGCGAGGCGGCCGCCGCCTGTCGCGGCTGCGATCTGCACCGCCAGGCCACCCAGACTGTGTTCGGCGACGGCGACCAGGCCAGCCGGGTGATGCTGGTCGGCGAGCAGCCCGGCGACCGCGAGGACATCGAAGGAGAGCCCTTCGTGGGACCCGCCGGGCGACTCCTCGACCGGGCGCTGTCGGAGGCGGGCATCGACCGGCGTGAGGTCTACGTGACCAACGCCGTGAAGCACTTCAGCTGGCGACCGGCGGGCAAACGGCGGATCCACAAGAAGCCCGCCGCCCGCCAGGTGTCGGCGTGCCGTCCGTGGCTGGAGGCGGAGCTGGAGGCGGTTCGGCCCGAGGTGGTGGTGTGCCTGGGCGCCACCGCGGCCCAGTCCCTGCTGGGCGCGTCGTTCCGGGTCACCCGCCAGCGGGGGGAGGTCATCGACCTCGACCGGGCCGTTCGGGCGGTGGCGACCGTCCACCCGTCGTCGATCCTGCGGGCCCCCGACGAGTCACGCCACCAGGAGATGGCGGCCTTCGTGGCCGACCTGCGGGCCGCCGCCCGCCTGCTGGATCGTCCCAACCTTCCCAACGGGCAGGAATCGGACGGTCCGTCGCCGAAGTGAGGAACCGAGGATTCGACTCGGGTCGGCGGAGTCTGGGGAGACGCATGGATCCGAAGGAGCGCCCGGGGGAGATCAGCTCCCGCAGGTTCATGGAGGCGGCGACGGCGGCGTGGCCCCACCTGTCGCCCCTCGACATCTGGAAGGCATGGGTGGAGCGCCACGACGTGTGGCAGGCGATCCTCGCCGCCCGCAAATCACCGGAGGCCGAACAGGCCATGGGCTCCGGTGCCGACCGCGACCGCGACCTCGCCTTTCTCCACTGGCTGGAGGACCCGGCCAATCTCAAGTCGATCGACCGGGCCGCCGACGTCATGCGACGGGCGTGGGAGCTCGACGAGATCGACCTGCGAGAGGTGCAGGGCGACCGCACAGGTTCCGGCCGGGGACGCTGAGCCGGCGTCCCCGGCCGTGAGGCCTGGGCCTAGGAGATCCGGGGCGAGAACGGGCGGGGCAGGAGCTCCATCCACGTCCGACCGGGGTGAAGGGCGATCTGCTTGCCGGAGGCGTCGAGCAGCTGCACCGGGTCGGTGATGCTCGGCCGCTGCCAGGTGCCCTGGATGACCTTGCCGTCGCGCATCACCCAGGCGGTGCCGGACCCGGTGAGGATGACCAGCGGGTCCTCGTTGTGGGCGGCGTCGAAGATGCCGGTGTGGCCGATGGCGACCGACATGACCACCACGTTGCTGGCGTCGACCCGCGAGCCGTCGGTCAGCGTGTCGGGGGTCCCGTTCTGGGTCCGCTGGTAGGTGCCCGAAGCCGGGTCCCACGTCCAGCCGGCCGACGAGAAGCTGGAGAAGTCCATATAGGCGCTGGTGGCCGGCGTGCCGGCCGCCGGCGTGGAGGAGTAGGTGAACAGCTGGGGCGGCGGGGCAGTCTTGGCTCCGTGGGCGTAGCCGGACCCGTACAGGGCGTCGGTGGACGAGAAGACGTTGGCCGGGGTGACCCGCCAGCTCACCCGGTGGAAGGCGGGGTCGCCGGAGTCGAAGTAGATCAGGGTGGCGTCGGAGGACGCCTTCACCGGGGCGATCTCGCCGGCGGCGGCGCCCGAGTAGGCGAAGATGCCGCCGCCGAGCTCACGGAGCAGGGCGGCGTCGGCCGGTCGGGCCGATCGGATCGGACCCACGAGGCTGGCGTCCTTGGATTGGAAGGTGGCCAACAGGCGGGTGAGGCCTCCCTCCACCAGCGCCTCGGCCACGATGTCGGCGTTGTTCAGGCCGGCCTGGGCCCGGGCCGGGGGGGCGTTGTCGATCTTCACCGACAGCGCCGGCCGACCGGCCCGCTGGCTGTTGTCGACTGGCAGCCCGGTCAGGGGGAACACGGGGGGGGCGGTGCTCGGAGGGGTGGTGACCGCCGGAGCCGGTGGCACGGCGGCGGCGCCGTTCAGCTTGGTGGTGGAGCAGGCCGTTGCCACCAGCCCCAGCGCCAGCGGGGCGCCGATGAGGGCCAGGCGGTAACGGCGGGAGAGCGAGTGGGCTGCGGCGGGAGTGCGTGTGCGGATGGTTCCGTTCCTCCTGTGCGGCACCGGCGACGAGCTGGTGGGAGCGTTACCGGGGACCATGGTGTCAGCCGCAGCCCGCCGATTGGGGGACTGCCGCGGACCGCCCCGGCACCCTGTCCGCTCGACCGCATCCGGAGGAACCTGAGCGTTTCCCTCAATCAGGTCGAATCGCCCACGGGGGGTCGACTCCACTGACGAGGGGCCGGACGCGAGCCGAGGGGCCCGCAGACCCCTCGGCTGTCGATCAGGTTGTCTTGAGCCCGGCGGAGCTCAGCTGCGGCTGGCCGCCTTCTCGGCCCGCTCGGCCGCGGCCGCCTTGGCCCGGGCCTGCTCGGCCTTGCCCTCCTCACGGGCCACGTCGCCCTCGGCCCGGGCCTTGTCCTGCTGGGCCTGGCCCTCGCGGCGAAGGTCGTCGTTGCCCACCAGCGACCCGGCGGCCTCCTTGACGCCGCCCTTGATCCGCTCGGCAGCGGAGCTGGCCCCGGCCTCGGGGCCACTCTTCGCCCGCTCCGGCTTTCCGCCGCCCCGTCGCGACGGGCTCTGGTGGGACATCTGGGCCCGCTCCTTGGCCTCGGCCTTGGCCCGGTGGGCGTCGGCCGCCACCTCGCGGCGGAACTCCTCCAGCCGTTCGGTGGCCTTCTCCTGCTGGGCCTGGCCCTCGCGGCGGAGGTTCTCCCGATCGAGGAGGGTGCCCACGAATTCCTTGGTCAGCCCCACCGCCTTCTCGCCGAGATTCGGCAGGACTCTTGGAAGCATCTGGATGGTCGACATTGGTTACCGCGTCCTTTCGACATAAGTCGGTTGCAGTAGTGCACCTAACCGACCGGGGGGCGGCGGAAACCGAACCGACGGTGGCCCATGTCACAGCGGCCACCGGCCGCCAATGTCACAGCGGCCGCCGGCCGCCAATGTCACAGCGGCCACGGGCCGCCGGGTGTCGCCGCCCGCCCCGGGAGGTAGGACGCGGCCCGTGGCGGTGTGGGTCGGTTGCTCCGGATGGCAGTACACCTCGTGGCGGGGACCGTTCTATCCGCCGGGGCTAGCTCAGGCCCGCTGGCTCGAGCACTACGCCGCCGCCTTCGCCACCGTGGAGGTGAACAACACCTTCTACCGGCTGCCCCCTCCGGAGACGTTCGAGACATGGGCGCGACGGACCCCCGACGACTTCCTGGTGACCATAAAGGCCAGCCGCTACCTGACCCACGTCAAGCGGCTGCGCGATCCCGAGGAGCCTGTCGGCCGGCTCATGGAGGGCGCCACCCGGCTCGGAGCCAAGCTGGGGCCGGTCCTGCTCCAGTTCCCGCCGGACATGAAGGCGGCGCCCGAGGCGCTCGACCGGGCCCTGGCCGCCTTCCCCGCCGGGGTGCGCCTGGCCGTCGAGCCCCGCCACCGGTCGTGGTTCAGCGCAGAGACCCGGGCGGTCCTGGAGGCCCGGGGCGCGGCCCTGTGCCTGGCCGACCGGATGTCGCGCCCGATCACGCCGTTGTGGGCCACCGCCGACTGGGGGTACGTGCGGTTCCACGAGGGGCGGGGTGCGCTCCGCCCCTGCTACGGGCGATCGGCCCTGCGCAGCTGGGCCGAACGGATCGCTGAACTGTGGCCGGCCGACGCCGACGTCTACGCCTATTTCAACAACGACCCCCGGGGTTGCGCCGTCCACGACACCAGGGTGTTCGCCCGCCTCGTCGCCGACCGGGGCCTGGTGCCGACCCGGGTGCCCGAGACGCCGGTGCACCCGGCGCTGGTGTAGGCGGCCGGCGACCACTGGCTCAGATCCAGTAGAGGTCGGCTTCGTCGTCCTCGGCGTTGCGGCCACAGGTAGGGCACCACCACCTCGGCTCCATCGGCGTTCCGCACGGCTGGTGGCGGGGGGGCGAGGCGGGCTCGGCGCCGGCGGGGGCGCTGTTGGCCTCCCAGGCGGTGAGGAGGCGGATGGCCCCGGCCAGATCGTGGCCCCGGGCGGTCAGCTGATAGTCGACCCGTGGGGGCCGCTCCGAGTAGGGGCGTGAGACCACCACTCCCTGGCGCTCGAGGTGGCGCAGGCGCGAGGCGAGGATGTTCGGGGCCACCCCCACCACCGACTCGAGCAGCTCTCCGAACCGCCGGGGACCGCCCATCAGGGCCGCCACTACCAACAGGGACCAGCGGTCCCCCACGGTGGCCATCGCCGACTCGAGGGCAGGCGAGACCTCGTCCATCCCCGGATCCTCCCACGGCCGCCTGTTTGACGGCGCCTGGAAACATGCTACTTGCAAATTGCAATCAACTAGTGGATGATGGCCGCCGATCGAAGGAGGGTCGGATGACAGTTCTGGAGGATTTCTCGGCGGCGCTGAGAGATGTGGCGGCCCGGGTGGGGCCGGCGGTGGTGTCGGTGGGCCGGGCCGGCACCGGCGTGGTGGTGGGCCCCGGGCTGGTGGCGACCAACGCCCACAACCTGCGGGCCGAGGAGACGGATGTGGTGTTCGCCGACGGCCGGCGGGCCACCGCCCGGGTGGCGGCGGCCGACCTGGACGGGGACCTGGCCGTGCTGTCGACCGACACCGGCGACGTCCCGGCCATCGAGTGGGCGACCGACGCCCCCCAGGTCGGCTCGGTGGTGGCTGCCCTGGCCAGCCCGCCCGGCAGCGGCCTGCGGGTGACGATCGGCACGGTGTCGGCCGTGGGCCGGCCCTTCCGGGGCCCGCGCGGCCGGCGCATCGCCGGCAGCATCGAGCACACCGCCCCCCTGGCCCGGGGGTCCTCCGGGGGGCCGCTGGTCGACGGCTCCGGCCGGGTGGTGGGGATCAACACCCACCGGCTGGGCGACGGCTTCTACCTGGCCCTGCCGGCGGGGGACGACCTGGCCTCCCGACTCGAGGGGCTGGCCCGGGGGGAGGCGCCGGCGCGGGCCCGGCTGGGAGTCGCCGTGGCCCCGCCGCACGTCGCCCACCGGCTGCGCTCGGCCGTGGGCCTCGAGCCCCGCGACGGGCTGCTGGTGCGGGCGGTGGAGCAGGGCGGCCCGGCCGACCGGGCCGGTATCAGGCCCGGGGACCTCATCGTCAGCGTCGGTGGGACGGCGGTGGCCGGCCCCGACGACCTGCACGCCGCCCTGGATACCGCCGGTCCCACCGGCTCGGTGGAGGTCAAGGTGGTGCGGGGTAGCGAGGACATCACCCTGTCGGTGGGGCTCGGTCCCACGGCCACCGGCGCCCAGGGCACGGCCTGAGATGGGCGGCCTGGACCTGGACGCCGCCCCGGACCAGGAGGCGCTCGACACCTATTCGTCGGTCGTCACCTCGGTGGCCGCCCACCTGCTCCCCACGGTGGCCAGCCTGGCGGTGGAACGCGGCGGGCGCCCGGTCGGGACGGGCTCGGCCGTGGTCATCACCCCCGACGGGTTCCTCTTGACCTCGGCCCACGTGGTCGAGCACGGCCGCTCCGGCGAGGCGGTCGTGGCCGATGGGGGGTCGGCCCGCTTCGAGGTGGTCGGCGCCGACCGGCTGTCGGACCTGGCGGTGGTAAGGGTGACGGCCAGCGACATGGCCTGCGCCCTGCTCGGGGACGCCGACGGGCTGCGGGTCGGCCAGCTGGTGGTGGCGATCGGCAGCCCCCTCGGCTTCGCCGGTTCGGTGAGCGTGGGGGTGGTGAGCGCCCTGGGGCGCTCCCTGCCCACCTCGACGGGGGCGGCGACCCGGATCGTGGAGAACGTGATCCAGACCGACGCCGCCCTGCATCCGGGCAACTCCGGGGGCGCCCTGGCCGACTCCTCGGCCCGGGTCGTAGGGGTCAACACGGCCGTGGTCGGGCCCTTCATCGGCCAGGGCCTCGGCTTGGCCGTGCCGGTCAACGCCACCACCCGGTCCATCATCGGCACGCTCATGGCCGAGGGCCGGGTCCGGCGGGCCTATCTCGGCGTCGGCGGGGGAACGGTGCCGCTGCCGCCTCGGGTGGCCGAGCAGGTCGGCCAGGGACGGGGCGTGCGTCTGGTGTCGGTCGTGGCCGGATCCCCGGCCGATACCGCCGGGCTGCGGGCGGGCGACACGGTCGTGTCGGTCGACGGGGCGGCGGTGGAGGACGTCGGGCGTCTCCAGGCGTTGATGACCGCCGGGCGCATCGGCCGGCCGGTGCTGGTGCAAGCGGTCCGGGACGACCGGCTGATCAACCTCGACGTCCTGCCCGGCGAGCTGGCCGACTGACCGGCGTCTCCAGCTCAGCTCCGGGCGGGCTCGTCCTCGAAGGCCACGTCGACCCGCTGCTCGGTCCGGCGCCTCTCCTCGTGGACGAGGTCGACGAGCACGGCGCGGTCGGCCGGCGTGAGCGGGGGTTGCAGGAGGCTGCGGGGCCACAGGCGCCGGCGCCGGACCACGTTCACCTCGGCCGCGTACAACGAGAGCTGGGCGCCGAGGTAGAGCCAGGAGATCAGGCCGAGGACGTAGCCGAACATGCCGTAGACCTGGCTGGCGTGGCGCAGCTGGTGGCCGATCAGGTAGCCGCCGGCCAGCTGCAGCACCTCCCAGCCGATGCCGCCGATGACCGCCCCCGGCACCAGGTCGCGGTAGGAGACCCCCGCCTTCGCGGGGGTGAGGATGCGAAAGGCGACCAGGTAGAGCCCGACATTGGCGGCGGTCGACAGGAGGGGTCCGGCCACGGCGGCGAAGGCCGGCACCCGGGCCCCGAAGCTGGCGGCCGAGGCGAGGACCGTGGTCACCACCGCCGACAGGGCGAGGACCCCGAGGAACATGGCGCCCCGCCCCAGCCGGGTGATGAAGTTCGACCGGTGCACGTTGGGCACGTCCCACACCTCGGCCATGGCGTACTGGGCGGCCTGGGTGATCCCCATCGATCCCCACAGCAGCCCGAGAGCTCCGAACACCAACCCGATTGCCGTGCCCGTCAGCGGCTTGAACTTCAGCTGGTCTCCGATGACGGGGAAGCGGCCCAGCATGGAGTTCACCAGCTGGTGCTGCAGCGAAGGATCACCCGCCAGGACGTAGCCGAGGGTGGTGATGGCCAGCAGGAGCAACGGAAACAGCGAGAGGAACCCGTAGTAGGCGATCAGGGCGGCGAGCGATCCGGCCCGGTCGTCACCGAACTTCCTCACCACACCGAAGGCGAAGGCCGACCAGCGGTGACGCTGCTGGAAGCCGTCGATCCGGCGCAGGAGGTTCTCGATGAAGGACACCGGTGCCAGTCATTCCCAGGCCGGCCGCCCGCCAGACGCGGCCGGCCTCAACAGGCGTAGTCCCCGTCCCACGTGGTCGGGGCGTACTGCACCAGCCACGTCTGGCCCGAGGTGAAGGCCTTGGTGGGGGAGCAGAACGACGGGGCGTCGGCCACGGTCGTGGCGCCGGTCTGCCACATGGGCACGTCCGGGCTGTAGGTGCCCCCCGTGATCTGGCCCCACTGGTAGGCGGTCGAGTAGACGCCGGGCTGCACGCCGAGGGCGGTGAGGGCGGCGATGGCCCCGGCGATCAGCTGCGAGTTGGCGGCGGTGTCGGTCGACCACAGCGGGTTCTGGCCGCCGGTCTCGATGTCGAGCCACCACATCGACGATTTGATCCCGAGGCCGCTGGCGTAGTCGTAGGAGTACACCGCGGCGTTGTAGCCGTAGTTGTAGGCCTGGCAGGTGGAGTCGGTGGTGACGCACTGGCCGGCCGGTCCGGTGAGTCCCTGCGAGGACGTCGACGGAGTCGGCGAGTTCAGGTTGATGTACAGGGTGAGCCCGGCGGGGGCGCCCCACGCCGCCTCGGACGTGAGGCACGGGTTCTGGGTGAACGCCTCGCCGTTGTTCACCCCGACCACGGCGACCGAGTACGGCGACGGCGGGTAGGTCTGGTTGCACTGGGGCCAGGAGATGTCGTAGCCGGTCGTGCCCGGTGTGTAGGGATCCAGGCTGTTGGCGGTGGCGATGGCCACGATGGGCGCCGGCAGGGTCTTGCCCCCCAGTGAGCCGTGGTACTTGGCGTCGCCGAAGTTGAAGACGCCACCGTCCGCCGCCGCCAGCCAGTAGCCGCCGCCCTCGGTGGGGGCGGCGATGCTTACGACGGGCGAGGCCAGGGTGGTCCCTCCCATCGACCCGTAGAACTTGGCGTCGCCGAAGTTGAAGATGCCGCCGTCGGAGGCCGCCAGCCAGTAGCCGCCCGAATCGGGGGTGGGGGCCATGCCGACGATGGGCTTGTTGAGGCGGATGGCGCCGGTGGAGCCGTGGAAGGTGGCGTCGCCGAAGGTGAAGATGCCGCCGTCGGAGGCCACCAGCCAGTAGC
>JAJPHE010000147.1 GCA_021325435.1 Actinomycetota bacterium
ACCCGTTCCCATTCCGAACACGGCAGTTAAGCCCGCCAGCGCCGATGGTACTTGGGGGGAGACTCCCTGGGAGAGTAGGTCGCCGCCGGAATAATTCTGGAATCAGCCCTGGCCAATATGGCCGGGGCTGATTCGCGTCCACCCGCAGGTGGCTACCCTTCACCGCATGGCCCGAGAACCTGACCCGGACGACGCGCGCCCGGGCTCGGGTGCGGGACGTCCGAAACGCAACCCAGCCCGGGCGGACCGGACCGCACAACCGAGAGGTACCCGGGCGAGAGGTAAAGGGGCTGCCGGACGTCGTTCGGGAGATGCGCCGCGGGGAACGAGACGGAGCGGTGCGGGCCGCCTCGGCGACGCCGCCAGGCAAGGGAGTCGGACGGGCGGGCCGCGGTCGGCCGGGGGCCGGTCGGCGTCCGGTGGCAGTGGCCGAGACAGCGGACGTCGGTATCCATCAGCCCGGGCCGGGGCGGCCTCCGAACGATCCGGCGCGCCAGCACGACGCACCGGGACATCGCGCAGCGGAGCCCCTACCCGCGGGAGGGCCGCCAGCGGCCGCGCCGAGACCGGGGGGCGCGACCGCACCGGCGTCGCCCGTCGCCCGTCCGACACCGACCCGGCCACTCGAAGCGATGGGCGGCCCCGCCGCACCAGCGGGGCCTCCGGCCGCTCGATGGGGCGACCGCCGACCAGCCGGAGCCAGTCGCGAGCAGACAGCCGGGGCGCCGGATACGGGCGTAGCCCTCGCGCCGGATCAGGCGAGGGCCGGACGGAACCATCCCGTGGCCGCTCCGACAGCTACGACCGGCCACCGCGCAGCGGGCGAGGCGGGGTCGGCAGAGACAACGACAGCGGTCGGACCCGGGCCGGCAGGCCTAGCCCCCCCGCCCGAGGGTCGGGCCGACCCGACCGAACCAACCGAACCGCTCGCCCGGACCGGACCGACCGCACGGACCGACCCACTCGAGCCAACCGACTCGACCGGCCCGACCGGAGCGAGACGGCCCCTCGCGTCCCGGGCCGCCCCGGATGGGGCAGCGTCACCCGCCGTGGGGCTTCGGCTCTCCGACGCGAAGAGGATCCCGCTGCCCGCCCTCGGCGGCCCGACGACCGCGATCGAGGCAGGCCGGAACCGTGGCAGCCCGAGGTCTGGGTGGAGGACGCCGCGCCCGAGGGTGCAGAACGAGAGCGCGGCGCCCGCCCGGCGAGAAGGAGCGCAGCCCCGCAGCCGAAGCAGTTCCTTCCGGCGGAACGGCCGCGCGCGCGCAGGCCGGCCAAGGTCCCGGAACCCGTGGTCAACGAGCTCGCCGCGGCGACCGGCCCCCGCCGGGCGCCCCGCATCGCCGAGCGGTTGGCCGCCGCCACCCGCGCCTACGAGCGTGACCGCTATCCCGAAGCCCGCCAGATCCTGAGGGAGCTGGCCGACGAGGCGCCGGCGGCAGCCTCGGTCCGCGAGCTGTACGGGCTCACCCTGTACCGCATGGGGCGCTGGCGCGAGGCGATAAAGCAGCTCGAGGCCTTCCACCAGCTGACCCGCTCGTACGACCAGCACCCAACGATGGCCGACTGCTACCGAGCCCTCAAGCGTCATCGCGAGGTCGACCGGCTCTGGCGTGAGCTGGCCGAGGCCTCGCCCTCGGCGGAGCTGGTGACCGAAGGGCGGATCGTGGCCGCCGGGTCGCGGGCCGACCGGGGTGACCTGGCCGGGGCCATCTCCATGCTGGAGGCGCCAGCCCGCCGGATCACCCGACCCCGCGAGCACCACCTCCGTCTCTGGTACGCCCTCGCCGACCTGTACGAGCGGGCCGGGGAGATCCCCGCAGCACGCGACGTGTTCGGCCGCATCCTGCGCAACGACCGCAGCTTCTTCGACGCCGCCGAGCGGCTCGCCGCCCTCGGCTGACAGACCCCCTCTTTAGAGTCGGGCCCAGCTTCCCCCGCACTTCCCCCAGCGAAATCCGACGAACCTGGTAGGAGGTGCGCGCCCATGAACGTGGTCGCCCTGATGGGCCGGCTGAGCCGGCCGCCCGAAGAAACGGTGCTCGATTCGGGCACCCGGCTGATGTCCCTGCAGTTGACCGTGGAGGGGGCGGGGGCACCGGCCGAGACGGTGCCGATCGTCTGGTTCGACGCGCCGGCGACGGCTCTGGATCTCGACGTCGGCGACGCCGTTGTCGTCGTCGGCCGGGTGAGGAGACGGTTCTTCCGGGCCGGCGCGACGACTCAGAGCCGGACCGAGGTGGTGGCCGAGTCGGTGACCTCGGCGGCGCGGCCGGTCAAGGTCCGCACGGCCATCACCCGGGTCATCGAACGCCTCGGCACCGAGCTCGACTCACCGCCGCCGGCCCCGGCCAAGAAGCAGGCGAAATCAGCGTCCGGCGGTCGCGCCCCGGGCCCGGCCGCCAAGTCGGCCCGAACCTGACCGACAGAGCAGCCTCTGGGCCCGTCGGCGTCTGCGAGAAGGGCCCGGGGGTAGGCTCTGAGGGTCGGCGCGGCCGCTTCGCACGCCCGCCATCCGAACCCCATCGGAGCGAGGAGCGAGACAGTGGTGGACATTCAGAAGTACCTCGGGGAGGACGCCGAGGCCCTGCTCGAATACAAGGCCACGGCCGTGCCGGCGGGGGATCTGGTGCTGCCTGGCCCCGATTTCGTCGACCGGGTTCTAACCGAGACGGACCGCCCGATCGCAGTGCTGCGCAACCTCCAGCAGGTCCTCAACACCGGCCGGCTGGCCGGCACCGGCTACCTGTCGATCCTGCCCGTCGACCAGGGCATCGAGCATTCCGGGGCGGCCAGCTTCGCCAAGAACCCCGCCTACTTCGACCCCAAGAACCTGTGCGAGCTGGCCATCGAGGGGGGGTGCAACGCCATCGCCACCACCTTCGGGGTCCTGGGCATGGTCGCCCGCCGCTACGCCCACCGCATCCCGTTCATCGTCAAGATCAACCACAACGAGTTCCTCAGCTACCCCAACGCCTACGACCAGGTGATGTTCGGCAGCGTCAAGCAGGCCCTCGACCTGGGGGCCGTCGGGGTCGGGGCCACCATCTACTTCGGGTCGGAGGAGAGCCGGCGCCAGATCCAGGAGGTCAGCGAGGCGTTCGAGGAGGCCCACGAGTACGGGATGTTCACCGTCCTGTGGTGCTACCTCCGCAATCCCGCCTTCAAGGTGGACGGCACCAACTACGAGGTGTCAGCCGACCTGACCGGCCAGGCCAACCACCTGGGGGTCACCCTCCACGCCGACATCATCAAGCAGAAGCAGCCGGAGAACAACGGGGGCTTCAACGCCGTCAAGTTCGGCAAGACCGACCCGCTCGTCTACAGCGAGCTGACGACCGACAACCCGATCGACCTCACCCGGTGGCAGGTCGTGAACTGCTACATGGGCCGGGTGCCGCTCATCAACTCGGGCGGGGAGTCCAAGGGCTCGGGCGACCTGGGCCAGGCGGTCCGCACCGCCGTCATCAACAAGCGAGCCGGCGGCGCCGGCCTCATCGTGGGGCGCAAGGCGTTCCAGCGCCCGCTGGACGAGGGGGTCTCCCTTCTCAACGCCGTCCAGGACGTCTACATCGACCCCGAAGTCAGCGTCGCCTGAGATCCCAGAAGCAGCCGGCGCCGGCACAGGGCCGGGCCGCTCCTTCCAGGCTCTGCCGATCCGGCCGGCGCCCGAGGGCCTGGTCGGCGCCCAAGGGACTGCCACCAGCCCCGGAAACCGGCGGTGCGCCCGGTCCGATCCATCCCGCCTCGACCCAAACGCGGCCAGAAGCAGAGCCTGAACCTGTTGTCAAGGGTCGGGCGGTAGACTGAGCTTCAGTTGCAGGGCTCGATCCGTTCCGGCGACGAGACCCACCGACTGAACCACGGCTGGCAATGGCGCCGGCCACCGCCCACAACGGGGGAACGTTGACCGACACCGCGGCAGGCGCACGTCAGGCCCAGGAGCTCGACCGCGTCGTCATCCGCTTCGCCGGGGACTCCGGCGACGGCATGCAGCTGACCGGGGACCGCTTCACCAGCGTGAGCGCCCTGTTTGGCAACGACCTGTCCACTCTTCCCGACTTCCCGGCCGAGATCCGGGCCCCGGCGGGCACCATGGCCGGGGTCTCGGCCTTCCAGGTCCACATCTCGGACCACGACATCCTCACCCCGGGGGACGCCCCGAACGTGCTGGTGGCCATGAACCCGGCCGCCCTGCGAGCGAACGTGGGAGACCTCCCGACCGGCGGCATCCTGATCCTCAACATCGACGCCTTCGACGAGCGGGCCCTGACCAAGGCCGGCTACAGCTCGAACCCCCTCGAGGACGGCTCGCTGTCGGGCTTCACCGTCTACGAGGTGCCGATGACCACCTTGACCCTCGAAGCGGCCAAGGACACCGGCGCCAAGCCCCGCGACGCCGAGCGCAGCAAGAACTTCTTCGCCCTGGGGCTGGTGACCTGGCTCTACCACCGCCCTGTCGACCCGACCCTCCAGTGGATCCGCGACCGGTTCGGCAAGAGCCCGATCGTCGCCGAGGCCAACACCCTCGCCTTCAAGGCCGGCTACAACTTCGGCGAGACGGCCGAGCTGTTCCAGTCCAGCTACCAGGTTCGCCCGGCCCACCTCCCGCCCGGGACCTACACCAACGTGAGCGGCAACACCGCCCTGGCCTGGGGGCTGGTGGCGGCGGGCACCCTGTCGAAGCTGCCGGTGTTCCTCGGCTCCTACCCCATCACCCCCGCCTCGGACATCCTCCACGAGCTGTCCAAGCACAAGAACTTCGGGGTGCGCACCCTGCAGGCCGAAGACGAGATCGCCGGTGTCGGTGCCGCCCTGGGCGCGGCGTTCGGAGGTCACCTGGCCGTCACCACGACCAGCGGGCCTGGAGTGGACCTCAAGGCCGAGACGATCGGTCTGGCCGTCAGCCTCGAGCTGCCGCTGATCCTCGTCGACATCCAGCGCGGGGGCCCGTCGACCGGCCTGCCCACCAAGACCGAGCAGGCCGACCTGCTGCAGGCCATGTTCGGCCGCCACGGGGAGTGCCCGGTGCCGATCGTGGCGGCCCAGACGCCGTCGCACTGCTTCTTCGCCGCCATCGAGGCGGCCCGCATCGCCCTCAAGTACCGCACGCCGGTGATCCTGCTGTCGGACGGCTACCTCGCCAACTCGGCCGAGCCGTGGCGGCTGCCGGACGTGAACAGCCTCCCGGACATCTCCGTGCCTTTCGCCACCGAGCCGAACAGCACGGACGAGGACGGCACCCCCCGGTTCTGGCCCTACCTGCGCGACGAGGAGACCCTGGCCCGACCATGGGCCATCCCGGGCACGCCGGGCCTCGAGCACCGCATCGGCGGCCTCGAGAAGGCCGACGGCACCGGCAACGTCTCCTACGACCCCCAGAACCACGAGCGGATGGTCCACCTGCGGGCGGCCAAGATCGCCGGCATCGTCAAGGACATCCCGCCCGTCGAGGTCGACGGCGAGGAGGGGGCCGACGTGCTCGTCCTCGGCTGGGGGTCGACCTTCGGCGCCATCAGCGCCGCCGTGCGCCGCATCCGGGCCCGCGGCAAGAAGGTGGCTCACGCCCACCTCGTGCATCTCAACCCGTTCCCGGCCAATCTCGGCGAGGTGCTCGGCAGCTACCGCAAGGTGATCGTGCCGGAGATGAACCTCGGCCAGCTGTCGAAGATGATTCGCGCCGAGTTCCTCGTCGACGCCCGGTCAGTGAGCAAGGTGCAGGGCCAACCCTTCCGGGCGGGGGAGCTGGAGGCCGCGATCTTGGAGGATCTCGATGTCTGACACCGCCGCGCCGGCGACGACCAAGAAGGACTGGACCAGCGACCAGGAGGTCCGCTGGTGCCCGGGGTGTGGGGACTATTCGATCCTGACCGCCGTCCAGATGCTCATGCCCGAGCTGGGGGTGAAGCGCGAGTCCACGGTGTTCGTGTCGGGCATCGGCTGCTCGAGCCGTTTCCCGTACTACATGAACACCTACGGCATGCACTCGATCCACGGGCGGGCGCCGGCCATCGCCAGCGGCCTCGCCGTCGCCCGACCGGATCTGGACGTGTGGGTGATAACCGGCGACGGTGACTCGTTGTCCATTGGCGGCAACCACCTGATCCACGCCCTGCGGCGCAACGTCAACCTGAACATCATCTTGTTCAACAACCAGATCTACGGGTTGACCAAGGGGCAGTACTCACCCACCAGCGAGGTGGGCAAGATCACCAAGTCGACGCCGTTCGGGTCGCTCGACCGGCCGTTCAACCCCATCAGCCTGGCCATCGGGGCCGAGGCGACGTTCGTGGCCCGCACCCACGACATGGACCGCAAGCACATGATGGCGACGTTCCGCCGGGCGTGGGAGCACAAGGGCGCCGCCTTCGTCGAGGTGTACCAGAACTGCAACGTCTTCAACGACGGCGCCTTCGAGAAGATCCTGGCCAAGGACGCCCGACCGACGAACCTGATCCCGCTCGAGCACGGCCAGCCCATCCGGTTCGGCCCGGAGGGGGAGAAGGGGCTGACCCGCGGCCCGGACGGCGAGCTACGCGTGGCGGACGTTGCCGACGTCGGCGAGGACGCCCTCGTGGTTCACGACGAGAAGCGCCAGGACCCGAGTCTCGCCTTCGCCCTGTCGCGGGTGGCCACCGGTCCTTACGAGCCCACTCCCATCGGGGTGTTCCGGGCCATCGACGCCCCCGACTACGGCTCGGCCGTGCAGCGCCAGCTGCTCGACGCCCAGGAGAAGAAGGGCCCGGGGGACCTGGAGTCGCTGCTCACTTCGGCCTCCACCTGGACGGTCAGCGGCAACGGGACCAACGGCGCCGGCGGCCCGTCCGACTCCATCGACTAGGACCGGCCAGCTCGCAGACGGCTCTCAGTCGGTGACGGGCCGGAACACCAGTCCCGTCCGGGGCTTCGGGTAGAAGAACGTGGTCTTCGGCGGCATCCGCAGGCGCCGGCGGGCGACGGACGCGATGGTCTCGACGGTGGCCGGCCGCAGCAGGACGGCGGCTTGGGCCTCGCCCTTGTCGACAGCGGCGGTGACGTGCTCCACGCCGTGCTGGTAGGTCACCTCGGGATGGGGCAGCGACGCCAGGGCGACGTCCAACCGGGCTGAGTCGAGGTCGTGCTCGGCGCCCGCCTCCGTCTCGGGCCGGGGCCGCATGAGCCAGGAGCCGGTCGGGGTGACGAGGCCGAGGGAGCCGGCCTTTTCCATCTTCACCAGGAACGAAGGATCGACCGGGCCGGCCTCCGACACCTCAAAGTGAGCCCCGAACGCTGACGGCAGGTCGAGGCCGTCGGGCAGTCCGCTGATTAGCCGGTGGATGGCCCGCACCGACAGCTGGGTGTCGGTGAGCTCGACCACGTAGGCCATGATCAGGTCGTAGTCGCCGGGGGCGCCGCCGGTCTCGGCCCGTCGCTCCTCGCGATAGGCGAGGCCCGTCTCGTAGCGGTGGTGCCCGTCGGCCAACACGACCGGCGCCGAGGCGACCGCCCGTCGCACGGCGTCAACCGCCGCCGGATCAGTGAGCAGCCACAGCTCGTGCACTACCCCCTCGTCGTCACGACAGCTGCCTCGGGCGCTGTCCGGGGCCGGCTCGATCAACTGCGACAGACCGTCAGCCATCGACAGCCCCCACACGGGCGAGAGGTTGGCCCGGGTGGCGCGCTGCAGGTCGAGCCGCTCGCTCTTCGGCTTGGGCATGGTGCGCTCGTGGGGCAGGACGTCCCCCTCGCCGGGGGTCGCCAGCTCCAGCGCCCCGATGACGCCGGTCGTCGACCGCCGGCGTCCGGCCTCGTCGTCGAAGGTCATCCGGCAGATGTAGAAGGCCGGCACCGGTTCGGCCTGCAGGATCCCCTCGTCCTTCCAAGCGGCCATGAGGTGGGCGGCCTGGGCGAACCGGTCGCGGTCTGGTTCGTCGGCCGGGAGCTCGACGAGGACGGAGTTGTAGGCGCTGCGGGCGGCCAAGGCGGCGCGCTCCTCCGGGCCGATCACGTCGTAGGGGGGAGCGGCCACCGAATCGAGGTCGATCGACGGGGCGTAGCGGAGACCGCGAAAGGGCTCGAAGCGGGGCACCCACCATCTCTAGCACCCATCCGGCCCGGCCGAGCCCCGGCGCCTGCAAGCATGGGCCGGTGGCTTGGGTAGTGGACCTGGACGGGGTGATCTGGCTGGCCGACCAGCCCATCCCCGGCTCGGCCGAGGCGGTGGCGGCGCTGCGCCAGCGCGGAGTGCGCCTCGTCTTCGTGACCAACAACTCCTCCCTGCGGGTCGCCGACTACGTGGCCAAGCTGGCCGGCATGGGAGTCGATGCCGCCCCGGAGGACGTGCTGACCTCGGCCCAGGCCGCCGCCTCGCTGCTCGAACCGGGGACCTCCGCCGTGGTCTGCGGGGGGCCCGGAGTCACCGAAGCCCTCGAGGAACGCGGCGTCGAGCCCCGCCGCGACGGGCCGGCCGACGCCGTGGTGGTGGGCTGGCACCGCGATTTTGACTTCGCCCGCCTGACGGCGGCCGCCACCGCGGCGCGCGCCGGGGCGCGGCTCATCGGCACCAACCAGGACGCCACCTACCCGACCCCCGACGGCCTGCTGCCGGGCGCCGGCTCGATCCTTGCCGCCGTCGAGGTGGCCGCCGGGGTGGAGGCGACGGTCGCCGGCAAGCCTCATCCTCCGATAATCGAGTTGTTGCGCCAGCGGGCCGGTCCCATCGAACTCGTGGTGGGCGACCGGCTCGACACCGACGGTGCCCTCGCTCGGGCGCTCGACGCCCCGTTCGGCCTGGTGTTGAGCGGCGTGACCCGTCAAGCGCCGGAGGGCTCCGACCAACGGCCCGCTCATGTGGCGGTCGACCTCAGGGCGCTAGCTGCCCAGATCGAACCAGCCCCACGCTGAAGAGCCCGACGGCTCTTTACCGGGGACCCACCAGTCAGTAGCGTTCTTTCATGCCCCAGAACGACATCCTCAGGCGGTATCTGGACGCAGGCGTGGCCTTCACCCAGATGACACGGCAGCGGGCCGAGGAGATAGTGGGCGAGCTGGTTCATGCCGGAGAGGTTCAGCGCGAACAGACCCAGCAGTGGGTGGACGAGCTGGTCGAGCGCAGCCGGCGCAACACCGAGGCGCTGGTGGATCTCATCCGCAGCGAGCTGCGCCAGCAGTTCGGCGACGACTTCACCCGCTTGGAGCAGCGGGTCAATGAGCTCACCGCCCGGGTGGCGCAGGCCACCGAGGGACCGCGCAAGGCGGCCGGGGCGGTCCGCGAGCGGGCCCAGAAGGCGGTGGTGGCCCGGACCGGCAAAGCCGGCGGCAGGGCTGTGACCAAGAAGTCCTCCGGCGCCAAGAAGTCGGGCGGCGCCAAGTCGACGACCGGCAAGGCCACCGCCAGGAAGACAACGGCCAAGAAGACGACGGCCAAGAAGACGACGGCCAAGAAGACCACGGCCAAGAAGTCGGGCGGCGCCAAGTCGACGGCCCGCAAGGCCACCGCCAAGAAGACAACAGCCAAGAAGACCGGCGCGACCAAGGGCGGCGCCTGAGCCAGAGCCGTCGGCGCCGGCTCGACACCGAGCTGGTGCGCCGGGGGCTGGCCCCCAGCCGAGAGGCCGCCGCCCGGGTGATCGCCGAGGGCCGGGTGCTGGTTGGCGGGGCCACCGCCGCGAAGCCCTCTGCGCTCGTATCGCCCGCCGAGCCGGTCGTGCTCGAGGGGCCGGGCCCCCGTTTCGTCAGCCGGGGAGGGGAGAAGCTCGACGCCGCCCTGGTCCGCTTCGGCATCGACGTGGCCGGCCGACGGGTGCTGGACGCTGGCTCGTCGACGGGGGGTTTCACCGACTGCGTGCTGCAGCGGGGCGCGGCGAGTGTCGTCGCCGTCGATGTGGGTAGGGGCCAGCTGCATCCTCGCCTGCGCGACGACCCCCGGGTGAGGGTGCTCGAGGGGGTCAACGTGCGCTCCCTCACCCTCGAGCGGGCGGGAGGCGCCCCGTTCGAGGTGGTGGTGGCCGACCTGTCCTTCATCTCCCTGCGCACGGTCGCCCCGGTGCTGCTCGGCGAGCTGGCCGCCCCCGGCGCCGAGGTGGTGTTTCTGGTGAAGCCCCAGTTCGAGGCGGGCCGGGTGGAGGCGTCGAGAGGGCGGGGCGTCATCCGCCGCCCCGAGGTCTGGCGGGCCGCCGTCGAAGGGGTCGGCTCCGCCGTCGCCGCCGCCGGTGCGGCCATGATTGAGGTCATGGTCTCGCCGCTTCGAGGGGCGGAGGGGAACGTCGAGTTCCTGCTCCACGCCCGGGCCCACGCCCCGGGGCCGGCGGCGGTGCCCGGCCTCGACGCCGCCATCGAGACAGCCGGGGCCGAAGCGTCCGGGGGCGGGTGAGATGGCGACAGTGGTCCTCGTCCTTCATCCCGGGCGCCCCGAGGCGGTCCGCCTCGCCTCCGAGGCCATGCAGTGGCTGGCCGAGCGGGGCCACCAGGTCCGGATGCCGAAAGACGACGCCTCCGCCGCCGGCCTCGAGTCGGTCGAGGCCCTGGCGGAGGACCAGGCGGTGGCGGGAGCCGACCTGGCCGTGAGCCTCGGGGGCGACGGCACCATGCTGCGCACCGTCGGTCTCGCCTCGTCGGCGGAGGTGCCGGTGCTCGGCGTCAATCTGGGCCAGCTCGGTTACCTCACCGCCATCGAGCCGGCCCGGCTCACCGACGCCCTGGCCCGGTTCATGGCCGGCGACCACCACATCGAGGAGCGGCTGTCGCTCGAGGTGGTGGGACCGGCGGGGGAGAAGCTGGTGGCGCTGAACGAGGCGGTGCTGGAGAAGACCGTTCCCGGTCACACCGTCCGGCTGTGCCTGTCGATCTCGGGGGAGCGCTTCATCAGCTACGCCGCTGACGGGCTCATCGTCTCCACCCCGACCGGGTCCACGGCCTACAACCTGTCGGCGCGGGGTCCGATCCTGTCGCCCCGGCTGGCGGCCATCCTCGTCACGCCGGTCTCCCCGCACATGCTGTTCGACCGGAGCCTGGTCCTCGAGTCGGACGAGACGGTGCAGGTCGACGTGATGGAGCCCCGCCCCGCCGTCCTGGTCGTGGACGGCATCGAGGTCGGGGTGCTGGACCCCGGTGACACCGTGCGCTGCCGCCGGGGCGAGCACCCGGCCCGCTTCGTCTCCTTCTCAGACGGCCGGGGCTTCCACTCGATCCTCAAGGCGAAGTTCGGGCTGAGCGACCGCTGATGCTGGCCGAGCTGCGGGTGCGTGACCTCGGGGTCATCTCCGAGCTGTCGTTGGTGCTCGGGCCGGGCATGACCGCCCTGACGGGCGAGACGGGCGCCGGCAAGACCCTGGTGGTCGAGGCCATCGAGCTGCTGACCGGAGGACGGGCCGACCCCGTGCTGGTCAGGCCGGGGGCGGGCGAGGCGGTCGTCGAGGGGCGCTTCGTCACCGGCGAGGACGAGCTCGTCATCTCGCGGGTCGTGCCTGCCGAGGGCCGGTCACGGGCCTACATCGACGGTCGCATGGCGACCTTGTCGGCCCTGGCCGAGGCCACCGAGTCCCTCGTCGACCTGCACGGCCAGCACGCCCACCAGTCGCTGCTGCGCACCGCCGGCCAGCGGGCGGCCCTGGACGCCTTCGCCGGCGTGGACCTGGCCCCCCTGCGCGCCGCCCGGAGCCGGCTGGCGGCCGTCGAGCGGTCCCTTTCCGAGCTGGGCGGCGACGCCCGGGCCCGGGCCCGCGAGATCGATCTGCTCCGGTTCCAGCTCGAGGAGATCGATTCCGCCGCCCTGGCGGAGCCCGACGAGGACGAGACGCTGTCGGCCGAGGAGGATCTCCTGTCCCAGGCCGCCGCCACCCGCGAGGCGGTGATGGCCGCCCACGAGTGGCTCTCGGGGGAGGAAGGGGCGGGGGACCGGCTGGCCTCAGCGTTGGCCGCCGTGTCCGGCCGGCCCGCCGCCGACGCCACCGAGAAGAGGCTGCGGGCGGTGGCGGCGGAGGTGAGCGACCTGGCCGGGGAGCTGCGGGGGCTGGCCGAGTCGGTGGTCGAGGACCCCGAGCGTCTCGACGCCGTCCGCCACCGGCGCCAGCTGCTGCGCGACCTGCGTCGCAAGTACGGCGAGACCCTGGCCGAGGTCATCTCCTTCGCCGAACAGACCCGCCGGAGACTCGAAGAGCTGACCGGCGTCGATGAGGCCGGGGCCCGACTGGAGGCGGAGCGGGAGGCCGCCGCCGCCGAGGTGGCGGCCGAGGCCCGCCGGGTGGCCCAGGCCCGCCGGGGAGCGGCCGCGACCCTCGCCGGCCGAGTCCAGCGCCACCTGGTCGACCTGGCCATGGGGGGCGCCCGGGTGGAGATCGTGGTGGACGGCGAGGACCCGGCCGACGACGTCTCGTTCCTCCTGGCGGCCAACCCCGGCTCGCCGCCGCTGCCGCTGGCCAAGGTGGCCTCCGGCGGTGAGCTGGCCCGGGCGATGCTCGCCGCCCGGCTGGTCCTCTCCCAGGGGCCGCCGGTCCTCGTCTTCGACGAGGTGGACGCCGGTGTGGGCGGGGAGGCGGCGGTGGCGGTGGGCCGGGCGTTGGCCTCCCTCGCTCACGAGCACCAGGTCCTGGTGGTCACCCACCTGCCCCAGGTGGCGGCTTTCGCCGATCACCAGGTGGCGGTGAGCAAGGCGGTGGCCGACGGTCGAACCACCACGGCGGCCGACCGCCTCGACGACGCCGGACGGGTGATCGAGCTGTCGCGGATGCTGGCGGGGCGGCCCGACTCGTCGCGGGCCCGCGACCACGCCCGCGAGCTGCTGACGGCGGCGGCCAAGGAACGGGCTAGGTGAGCGGGCGCTCCCACCACCAGGCCAGGCCGACCAGGCCAGGCCCGGTATGGGCCACCAGGGTGTTTCCGAAGCCGGACAGGAAGCTGGTGGCCGGGCGGATCTCGGATCTGATCCGATCGAGCAGGGCCCGGGCGTCGTCGGCTCCGAGGGAGTGCATGGCGACGACGTGCAGGTCGGCTCCGGGCACCTCGCTGCGTCGCCACTGCGACAACATCCTCTCGAGGGCGGCCTCGCGGCTGAACGCCGGCCGCAGGGGCCGAACCCGGCCGTCGCGCAGCTCGATGAGCGGCTGCACGTTGAAGCGTCGGGCCGCCCACCCCGCCGCCGCCGGGATCCGGCCACCGCGGACCAGATAGTCGAGGGTGCTGAGCGCCCCGACCAGGATCACCTCGCCGAGCGCCCGGCGGGCCGCCGCCTCCACTTGGTCGATGGTCGCCCCGGTCGCCGCCATCCGGGCCGCGGCCAGGGCGATGAGCCCCTCGGCGCCGGCGGCCGTGCAGCTGTCGATGACCCGCACCAGACCGCCGGCCTCTTCGGCTCCCACGAGGGCGGAGCGGTAGGTGCTCGACAGCTCCGACGCCAGGGTTATGACGACGACGCCGTCACCGTCCTGACTGATCTCGATGGCCTTGGCGAAGTCGCCGGGAGACGCTCCGGAGGTGGTGACGCCCTCGTCGAAGCGGGCGATCAGCTCCTCCATGGTGAGGGCCGACTCGGCCACCGGCAGCCCCCCGATGGAGAGGCCCATGGGCACGAGGGTGATGCCGTTGGCCGCCGCCACATCTCGGGGGAGGGCGGAGGCGGTGTCGACCACGACCGCAACGGTCACCGGTGGGCCTGCCCCGCCTTCCCAGGGCTCCACCCGGGCTCGTGCCTGCCGGACCGCATTCTGCGAGGTTAGGCGGCAGCAGCGCCGCAGACGCGCACCGCAGATCAACCGGGTCGGCCCGGCTCCGCGCTACCGTGGGATGACCGACGCAGGAGGACCCTTGGCCAAGCACATCTTCGTGACCGGGGGCGTGGCCAGCTCCCTCGGCAAGGGACTGACCGCCTCGTCGCTGGGTCGACTGCTGCGGGCGCGGGGTCTCCGGGTGACGATGCTGAAGCTCGACCCCTACCTCAACGTCGACCCGGGCACGATGAACCCCGACGAGCACGGGGAGGTCTTCGTCACCGACGACGGGGGAGAGACCGACCTCGACCTCGGCCACTACGAGCGCTTCATCGACGAGCCCCTGACCCGCGACTCCAACGCCACCACCGGCTCGATCTACCGGTCGGTGATCGCCAAGGAGCGCCGGGGTGACTTCCTGGGCCGGACCGTGCAGGTCATCCCGCACATCACCGACGAGATCAAGGAGCGGATCCTCCGCCTGGCTTCCGACGACGTCGACGTGGTGATCACCGAGGTGGGCGGCACGGTCGGCGACATCGAGATCCTCCCGTTCCTCGAGGCCATCCGCCAGTTCCGCAAGGACGTCGGGCGCGACAACGTGTGCTACATCCACCTCACCCTCGTTCCGTTCCTCGGCGGCTCGGGTGAGCAGAAGACCAAGCCCACCCAGCACTCGGTGACCGAGCTGCGCAGCCGGGGCATCCAGCCCGACGTGATCGTGTGCCGCAGCGACCAGCCCATCTCCGACGGCCTCAAGCGCAAGATCTCCATGCTGTGCGACGTGCCGGTGGAGGCCGTCATATCCAACGTGGACGCCCGCAACATCTACGAGATCCCCCTGGTGCTGCACATGGAGGGGCTCGACGAGTACGTGTGCCGGCTGCTGCGTTTCGACGGCGGCGAGGACGACGTGGACCTGTCGCGGTGGGAGTCGATGGTCGAGCGGATCGAAGCGGCTGAACGAACAATCCGGGTGGGCCTGATCGGCAAGTACGAGATCCGCGACGCCTACCTGTCCGTCGCCGAGGCCCTCCGTCACGCCGGCTTCGAGCTCGGGGCCCGGGTGGAGATCGACTGGATCCAGGCCGAGGAGGTGACCGGGCTCCTCGCCGACGGCCGCCTGCGCGACATCGACGCCATGGTGATCCCCGGCGGTTTCGGCGAGCGCGGCATCGAGGGCAAGATCGCCGCGGCCGGCTACGCCCGCGAGAACGGGCTGCCCTGCCTCGGGCTGTGCCTCGGGCTGCAGCTGATGGTGGTGGAGTTCGCCCGCAACGTCGCCGGGTTGGTCGGCGCCAACTCCAGCGAGTTCGACAGCCGGACGCCTCATCCGGTCATCGACCTGATGGACGAGCAGGCCGAGGTGGTGGACAAGGGCGGCACCATGCGGCTCGGCTCCTATGTCGCCGTGCTGAAGGAAGGCTCATCCGTCGCCCGGGCCTACGGCAGCCAGGTGGTGTCGGAGCGCCACCGCCACCGCTTCGAGTTCAACCCCCGGTACCGGCGCCGGCTGGAGACGGCCGGTCTCAGCTGCTCGGGCACCTCGCCCGACGACAAGCTGGTGGAGTTCATCGAGCTGCCCGGGCACCCGTTCTGGGTCGGCACCCAGGCCCACCCCGAGTTCAAGAGCCGTCCGGACCGGCCCCACCCGCTGTTCCGCGAGCTGCTGGCGGCGGCCATCGGCCGCGGCGGGCCGGCCCCGGCCCGGGCCGCTGAGCCGGCCGACGTTGACCAGCTCGTTCCGTAAGCTCGAGGAGTCCGAGCGTCACCGGGGACCGGTGGTCTCCGTCCGCCACGCCACCTTCTCCGCCCCCGACGGCTCCACCTTCGAACGCGAGATCGTGCGGCACCCCGGCGCCGTGGTGGTGGTGCCGGTCGAGACCAGTGAGGGCGCCGCTCGGGCCCTGCTCGTGCGCCAGTACCGGGCCGCCATCGATGGCGAGCTGCTCGAGCTGCCCGCCGGCAAACGCGATGTCGCCGGCGAGGACCCGGCCGCCACCGCCGAACGTGAGCTGGTCGAGGAGGTCGGCGTGCGCGCCGGGCGCGTCACCAAGCTGGCCGAGTTCTACAACTCGCCCGGGTTCACCGACGAGCACTCCATCCTCTACCTGGCCGAGGACCTGAGCCCGTGCGCCAACGACGCCCAGGGCATCGAGGAAGAGCACATGACGGTGGTGGCCGTGGACCTCGACCGGGTCCCTGAGCTGATCGCCAGCGGCGAGATATCCGACGCCAAGACCATCATCGGGCTCTGCCTCGCCCGCGAAGCGCTCAACCGTTGATCGTCGGGGTCCCCACCGAGGTAAAGACGGCCGAGAGCCGGGTGGCGATGACCCCGGACGGCGTGCGCGAGCTGACCGCCCACGGCCACACCGTGCTGATCGAGCAAGGAGCGGGGGAGGGCTCCTCGATCGACGACGGCGCTTTCGTCCGGGCCGGGGCCCGGACTGTCGATCGTGACGAGGCCTGGTCCGCCCAGCTGGTGGTCAAGGTCAAAGAGCCCCAGCCCGACGAGTTCGGGTTCCTCCGGCCCGACCTGACCCTGTTCACCTACCTGCATCTGGCCGCTTACCCGGAGGTGGCCGACGCCCTCATGGGGGCCGGCACCACTGCCGTGGCCTACGAGACCGTCCAGCAGGCCGACGGCCGGCTTCCGTTGCTGGCGCCCATGAGCGAGGTCGCCGGGCGCATGGCCCCCCAGGTCGGCGCCCACTTCCTCGAGCGGTCCGCCGGCGGCAGGGGAGTGCTGCTCGGCGGAGCCCCCGGGGTGCGGCCCGCCCGGGTCGTCGTCCTCGGCGCCGGCAACGTCGGATGGAACGCGGCGTGGATCGCCCAGGGCATGGAGGCGGAGGTGATCCTCCTCGACCGCGACCTCGACCGACTGCGGTGGGTGGACCAGATCCACCGCGGCCGCATCATGACCCTGGCGTCCAACCTCGGCGCGGTCGAGTGGGCCGTGACCCACGCCGACCTGCTGATCGGCGCCGTGCTGGTGGCCGGGGGCAGGGCCCCCACCCTCGTCACCGAGGAGATGGTCGCCGGCATGCGTCCCGGGTCGGTCATCGTCGACATCGCCATCGACCAGGGAGGCTGCGTCGCCACCTCCCGCGAGACCACCCACACCGAGCCGGTCTACGTGGACCACGGGGTGGTGCACTACGCCGTCGGCAACATGCCGGGCGCCGTCCCCCACACCTCGACCTACGCCTTGACCAACGCCACCCTCCACTACGTCCTCGAGATCGCCGAGCGGGGGGCCGCCGAGGCGGTGCGGGGTGACCCGTCGTTGGCCAAGGGGCTCACGACCCACGGGGGGCGGTTGACGAACGCCGCCGTCGGCGAGGCCCTGGGCCGCCCGTCGGTCGACCCGGGCCACGCCCTCGACTGACGTTGAGGACGCTGTCCCCCGAAGCCGAGGAGTTCCTGACCTGGCTGGCGGTGGAGCGGGGCCGATCGGCCAACACCCTCGCCGCCTACCGGCGCGACCTGACCGCCTACGAGGACTACCTCAAGCAACGGGGGCTCGGGCTGGCGCAGGTGGAGGAGGCGGTGGTCGAGGACTACGTGGGCGCTCTACGGGCCTCGGGACGCAAGCCGGCGTCGGTCGCCCGGGCGCTGGTGGCGGTGCGCAGCCTCCACCGGTTCTGCGTCGAGGAGGGCACGGCGGTGGCCGACCCCACCGGAGAGGTGGGCGCGCCCAAAGTCCCCCAGGGCCTGCCCAAGGCCCTGACCGAGGAGGAGGTCGGCTCCCTCCTCGGGGCGGTGGCCGGCGAGGACCCTCTGGCCCGGCGCGACCGGGCCATCCTCGAGCTGCTCTACGGCACCGGCATGCGCATCTCGGAGCTGGTCGGCCTGTCGGTGGGCGACCTCGCTCTCGACGAGGGTCTCCTCCGGGCGTTCGGCAAGGGGGCCAAGGAGCGGCTGGTACCCGTTGGCAGCTACGCCCGCCGCGCCCTCGAGGAGTGGTTGGGGCCCGGTGGTCGCCCCCAGCTCGTGCCCCGCCGTTGGGCCCGCCGGGGTGACGCCGAGGCGGTGTTCCTGAACGCCCGCGGCGGACGCCTCACCCGCCAGGGGGCGTGGGGGATCGTCCGTCACCACGGCGAGCGGGTCGGCCTGGCCGACCGCCTGACCCCCCATGTACTCCGCCACTCCTGCGCCACCCACATGCTGGATAACGGGGCCGACATCCGGGTGGTGCAGGAGCTGTTGGGCCACGCCTCCATCGCCACCACTCAGGTGTACACACGGGTGTCTCCCGAGCGTCTGGTCCGGGTGTACGAGTCCGCCCACCCGCGCGCTCGGGGACGATGGGACAGGTAGGCTTCCGCTGTGTCCAGCGACGCAGTGACCTCCGAGGCGCGCGCCCAGCTCGAACAAGAGCGGGCCGACCTGCGCCAGAAGCTGGCCGAGCTGGGCCACGGAACCGAAGGTGGTCTCACCTACGATCCGAACTTCGCCGACTCCAGCCAGGTGACCGCCGAGCGCGGTGAGGCGGAGGCGCTGGCGACCAAGCTCGAAGAGACCCTGGCCGAGGTGGAGAACGCCCTCGACAAGATCGAGCGGGGCACCTACGGCAACTGCGAGGACTGCGGCAAGCCGATCGCCGCGGCCCGGCTCGAGGCCAAGCCCGCCGCCCGCTACTGCATCGACTGCGCCTCGAAGCGCTGATCGGTCGCCGGCCATGAGCGCCTGGCCGTCGCCCACCGAGCCCCCGCCCGGGCGCCGCCCCCCGGACCGGTCGAGGACGATCCTCTACGCCCTGGCCGCCCTGCTGGTCTACCTGGCCATCCGCAAGCAGGTGCTCACCAGCACGTCGTTGCTCTTCTTCTTGGCCCTGGTGCCCTCGGTCATCCTCCACGAGGTCTCCCACGGGGCGGTCGCCTACCTGTTCGGCGACGACACCGCCCAGCGGGCCGGCCGCCTCAGCCTCAACCCCATCCGCCACGTCGACCTGTTCGGCACCATCATCCTGCCCGCCCTCCTGGTCCTGACGGCCGGGGTGGGCTTCGGCTACGCCAAGCCGGTGCCGGTGAACGTGCGCCGGCTGCGCAACCCCCGCGATCAGGGGCTGGTCGTCGCCCTCGTGGGGCCGGCGGTCAACATCGTCATCGCCGCCCTGTCCGGGCTGGCCCTGCGGGTGGTGGCGCCGGCCGGCACCATCCCGCCCGCCGGCTTCCTGCCCCAGCCGATGGGGTGGCGCTTCGTCTACCTGCTCGGGCTGGCCAACGTGATCCTGGCCGCCTTCAACCTCATCCCCATCCCGCCCCTCGACGGGTCGGCCGTGGTGGAGCGACTCCTGCCCCGGGCGTGGTGGCCCCGGTACCTGCAGTTCCGCCGCTACTCCATCTTCCTGCTGCTGTTCATCCTTTTGGCCGTGCCCCAGATCCGCAACGGCGCCTTCGACCGGGCCATCCGGCTGTGGACCCACCTGCTGGGCACCGGCACGACCCTGTGACCGGCCGGTGACCGGGTCGCCCGCTCGCACCGCCGTCCATCTCGCCCGTCGCTTCTTCGGCTCCCTGAGCCCGGCGGCCCCCCGGGCCGACGACGAGGCCTGGGCCCGGTCCCAGCTCCTGCACGGGGAGGCCCGGCTGTGGTCGGCCATGGCCCCGGCCGACCGGCGCCATGCCGCCGGGGTGGCCCGCCGGGTGGCGGCCGCCCTCGGCTCCGACGCCACCCGCCCCATCGTCGCCGCCGCCCTGCTCCACGACGTAGGCAAGATCGACGCCGGGCTCGGCACCGCCGGCCGGGTGGTGGCCACCGTCGCCGGCCTCGCCGGCGGAATCGAGCGGGCCGAGGAGTGGGCCGGTCGACCGGGGCCGGTCGGCCGGGTCGGCCGCTACCTCCGCCACCCCCAGATCGGCGCCGACCTGCTCCGCCAGGCCGGCAGCGACCCTCTCACGGTGGCGTGGGCGGCCGAGCATCACCGCCCGGCGGCCCGCTGGACGCTGCCGCCCCGGGTCGCCGACGCCCTCAAGTCAGCCGACGACGACTAGCGCAGCGGCTCGAGCAGCCCGACGGCCCGGCGGGCCCGGGCCACCGTCTCGGCCGCCACCTTGCCGGCCCGGGCGGCGCCTTCGGCCAGGACGGACTCGACGAAGGACGGGTCGGCGCACACCTCGCGGTAGCGGTCCTGGACGGGCCGGAGCATCTCGACCACGGCGGCGGCGGTGTCCGCCTTGAGCGGCCCGTACTGGGTGTAGCGGGCGGCCAGGGCGGTGGGGTCCTCGTTGGTGGCGGCGGAGAGGATGGCGAGCAGGTTGGAGACACCCGGCTTGTTCTCGGGGTCGAAGACCACGTCCGTGCCCGGGTCGGTGACCGCCCGGCGGATCTTGCGCTCGATGGCGGCGGGCTCGTCGGCCAGGTACACCAGGCCGGCGTCGGTGCCGGTGGTCTTGGACATCTTGCGCTCCGGGGCCTGCAGGTCCATCACCCGGGCGGCCACCCGGGGGATGGCGGCGTCGGGCACGACGAAGGTGTCCCCGTAGCGGGCGTTGAAGCGCTGGGCCACGTTGCGGGCCAGCTCGAGGTGCTGGCGCTGGTCGTCGCCGACGGGCACCCGGTCGGCGTCGTACAGGAGGATGTCGGCGGCCATGAGGACCGGGTAGGTGAACAGGCCGACCCGGACCGACTCCTGGCCCCCGCTCTTGTCCTTGAACTGCGTCATGCGCCGCAGCTCGCCGTAGGTGGCGGTGCACTCGAGGATCCAGGACAGCTCGGTGTGCTCGGGCAGGTGGCTCTGGACGAAGATCGTGCACACCCGCGGGTCGAGGCCGGCGGCGAGGAGCCAGCGGGTCATGTCGAGGGTGCGCTCGCGCAGCCGGGACGGGTCGTGGTCGAGGGTCAGGGCGTGCAGGTCGACGATGCAGTAATAGGCGTCGTGCTCGTGCTGGTCGGCCACCCAGTTGCGGAAGGCGCCCAGGTAGTTGCCGAGATGCACGTCACCGGAGGGCTGGACGCCCGACAGCACCCTGGACACCGCCCCATGCTATGCGCCAACTTCGGCCACCCCGCCGGTATTCTCGACGGCGTGGCCTACGAAGTTTCGACCGAGGTCTTCGCCGGGCCCTTTGACCTGCTGCTGCAGCTGATCACCGCCGACCAGGTGGACCTGTACGAGGTCTCCATCAGCCGGATCGTCGACGCCTACCTGGCCGAGCTCGCCCGGATGGAGACCCTCGACCTCGACATCGCCACGGAGTTCCTGCTCATTGCGGCCACGCTGGTGGAGCTGAAGAGCCGCCGGCTGCTGCCGGGCGACGACGACGTCGACCTCGACGAGGAGCTGGCCCTCTGGGAGGAGCGCGACCTCCTCCTCGCCCGCCTGCTCGAGTGCAAGACGTTCAAGGACGTCGCCCGCGAGCTGGCCCGGATGGCCGAGGACGCCGGCCGGTCTCACCCCCGCACCGCCGGCCCCGACGAGCGGTTCCTGGCGGTGGCGCCGGATCTGCTGGCCGGGGTGACCCCCGAGAAGCTGCGCCAGGCCTTCCTGAGGGCGGTCGCCCCCAAGCCCACGCCCCGAATCGATCTCGACCACGTGGCGCCGATCCGGGCCAGCGTCCAGGACGCGGTGGAGGAGCTGGTCGACGAGCTGCCCCGGGTGGGTGTCATCACCTTCCGTCGCCTGACCCTCGGCCTGGTCGAGAAGCTGGCGGTGATCGTCCGGTTCCTCGCCCTGCTCGAGCTGTACAAGCGGGGGATGGTGGACCTCGAACAGCGCGACCGGCTGGGCGAGCTGCGCATCACCTGGCTGGGCGCCGACGCCGCCCTGCTGGCCGACCTGCCCGTCGAGGAGTACCAGGGCTGATGGCCAGCGACACCCGCCGGGCCCTCGAGGCGGTGCTGATGGCCGCCGACGAGCCGGTTCCGCCCCGGCTGCTGGCCGAGCTCCTCGAGGTGTCGGCGGACACGATCGACCAGCTGTGCGCCGAGCTGGCCGCCGAGTACGAGGCCGACCACCGGGGGTTCGTGCTGGCCCGGGTGGCCGGCGGCTACCGCTACCAGACCCACCCCGACCTCGACCCCTACGTCGAGCGCCTGGTCCTCGAGGGCCAGTCGGCCCGGCTGTCGGCCGCCGCCCTCGAGACGCTGGCGATCATCTGCTACAAGCAGCCGGTCTCGAAGGGCCAGGTGGCCTCGATCCGGGGGGTGAACGTCGACGGAGTCGTGCGCACCCTCCAGCAGCGCGGCTACATCGAGCCGATCGGCCACGACCCCGGCCCCGGTCAGGCCACCTTGTACGGGACCACCCGGATGTTCCTCGAGAAGCTCGGCGTCGACAGCCTCGAGGACCTTCCGGCGGTGGGCGACTTCGTTCCCGGCCCGGAGGTGGTCGAGGCGCTCGAGCAGGGGCTGCGCCCCGAGGCTTGACGGAGGGGGAGCGCCTCCAGAAGGTCCTCGCCCGGGTGGGGCTGGCCAGCCGCCGGGCGTGCGAGGAGCTCATCGAAGCCGGTCGGGTGACGGTCAACGGGGAGGTGGCCCACCTCGGCCAGCGGGTCGACCCGTCCCGCGACGAGGTGACGGTCGACGGGGCCCGGGTGCCGGTCGCGCCGGGTCTCGTCTACTACCTGCTGAACAAGCCGGCGGGCGTGGTCACCACCGCGTCGGACCCGCAGGGCCGTCCCACCGTCGTCGACCTGGTGCCCGACGAGCCCCGGGTCTTCCCCGTCGGTCGCCTCGACGCCGACAGTGAGGGCCTCATCCTCCTGACCAACGACGGGTCGCTGGCCCACCGCCTGGCCCACCCCAGCTTCGGCGTCGAGAAGGAGTATCTGGTGGAGGTGGAGGGCCGGCCGGCCGCCGGGGCCATCCGCCGCCTGCGCGAGGGTGTCGACCTCGACGACGGGCGGACGGCTCCGGCTCGGGTGTCGATCGTGGCGCCCGGAGCCCTGCGGGTGGTCATCCACGAGGGACGCAACCGCCAGGTCCGCCGCATGTGCGAGGCCGTCGGACATCCGGTCATCCGGCTGGTCCGGGCCCGGATCGGTCCGCTGGCCGACCGGGGGCTGCGCCCGGGCCAGTGGCGGACGTTGACCCCGGCGGAGGTGCGCCGCCTCGAGACGGCGGTGGCAGCACCCCGACCGGCGCCCCGACCGGCGCCGCCGCCGAGGGGGAGGCGGGCGCCCCGGCCTCCCGGGGCGGGGGACGCCCGTTAGTAGGCTCGGGACCAAATGTCGCCAGCCTTGAGGGCGGTGCGCGGCGCCACCACGTTGGACGCCGACACCGAGGAGCAGGTCACCAAGCGGGTCCAGGAGCTGGTCACCGCCATGCTCGAGCGCAACTCGCTGCGCCGTTCCGACCTGGTCAGCGTGCTGTTCACAGCCACGGCCGACATCACCAGCAAGTATCCGGCCACCGCCGCCCGGGCTCTGGGGCTCGACGACGTGCCCCTGATGGGCGCCCAAGAGCTGTCGGTCAAGGGGGGCCTGGCCCGCTGCGTGCGGGTGATGATGCACGTGGAGACCGACCTGGGTCGCCACGAGGTGCGACACGTCTACCTGCACGGGGCCCAGAGCCTTCGCGATGACCTCCCCGGATGATCTCGCCGGCCGGGCCGCCGTCGTCGGAACCGGCCTGATCGGCGGCTCGATCGGCCTGGCCCTGCGGGCCCGGGGCTGGCATGTCGTCGGCTCCGACGCCGACCCGGCGGTGGCGGACCGGGCTCTCGCCCTCGGCGCCCTGGACGAGGTGGGCGACGCCCCCGACGCCGAGATCACCTTCGTCGCCACGCCCGTGGCGGCGGTCGCCGACGCCGCCCGACCGGCTCTGGCCGCGGGGGGAATCGTCACCGACGTCGGCAGCGTCAAGGCATCCATCGTCGAGGCCGTCGACCATCCCCGCTTCGTCGGGGGCCACCCGATGGCCGGCTCGGAGCAGCTCGGCGTGGACGGGGCCGACGCCGCCCTGTTCGAGGGGGCGACGTGGGTGCTCACCCCGACGGCGGACACCGACCCCGACGCCTACGCCCGGCTGCGCACCGTGCTCACCTCCCTCGGGGCCAACGTCGTCGCCGTTTCGCCCGCCGACCACGACGAGCTGGTGGCGGTGGTGTCCCACGTGCCCCATCTGACGGCCGCCGCCCTCATGGCCCTGGCCGCCGAGGGGGCGACGGAGCACGCGTCGCTGCTGCGGCTGGCCGCCGGCGGCTTTCGCGACATGACCCGGATCGCCGCCGGCCATCCCGGCATCTGGCCCGACATCTGCGCCGAGAACCGCGAGGCCATCATCGAGGGTCTCGACCGGCTCGGCTCCTCCCTCGGCCGGTTGCGGGCCCTGGTCGACAAAGGCGACCGCGAGGGCCTGCTGGAGCTGCTGGAGGCGGCTCACGTGGCCCGGCGCAACCTCCCCGCCGGCGTGTCCCGCCCCGAGGACCTGACCGAGCTGCGGGTGCCGGTGCAGGACCGGCCCGGGGCCCTGGCCGAGGTCACCACGCTGGCCAGCGAGCTCGGGGTGAACATCGAGGATCTCACCATCGCCCACACGGCCGAAGGCAAGCGGGGCATCCTGCTGGTCGTCGTCGATGCCCGCTCGGCGGACCTGATGCGCGGCGCCCTTCTCGCCCGGGGCTTCCGGCCCTCGGCCCAGCCGCTGTGACCGGCGCCCGCTTCAGCGTCGACGGGCCCACCCCGCTGCGGGGCCGGGTCCGGGTCCCCGGCGACAAGTCGATCTCGCACCGGGCGCTGATGCTGGCGGCCAAGGCCGAGGGGGTCTCCACCATCCGGGGCCTCTCCGAGGGCGACGACGTGGCCCGCACGGCGGCGGCGGTGGCGGCCATGGGGGCCGAGCTCGACGGCGACACGGTCGCCGGCGGCTCCAGCCGGTTGCACGAGCCCGACGCGGTGGTCGACGTGGGCAACTCGGGCACCGGCATCCGCCTTCTGGCCGGCCTGTGCTCCGGGTTCCCCTGGATGACGGTCCTCACCGGCGACGCGTCGGTCAGCAGCCGGCCCATGGACCGCATCGCCGGTCCCCTGCGCCAGATGGGAGCCAGCGTCGACGGCCGCCAGGGTGGCCGGCTGCCGCCGCTCGCCGTGCGGGGCGGACGGCTGCGGGGCATCGACTTCGCCCCTCCGGTGGCCAGCGCCCAGGTGAAGTCGGCGGTCCTGCTGGCCGGGCTCGAGGCCGAGGGGGAGACGGTGGTGCGCGAGCGGCTGGCCACCCGCTCCCACACCGAGGAGATGCTGCGCGACGCCGGCGCCGACATCAGCGTGCACCGGGTCGGCCGCGGCCTGGTGGTCAGGCTGAAGCCGTCGCGGCTGCGGCCGTTCACCATCGACGTGCCCGGTGACCCCTCTCAGGCCGCCTTCTGGGTGGTGGCCGCCTGCCTGGTGCCCGGCTCCGACGTGGTGGCCGAGGGCGTCTACGTGGGCCCGGGCCGGTCCGGCTTCCTCGACGTGCTCGAGCGGATGGGGGCTGACGTCGACCTCGAGAACCGGCGCGGTGAGGTGGCCGACGTCCACGCCCGTCACTCGGCGCTGCGGGGCACGGTCGTGGCGGCCGAGGAGTACCCCGGGGTCCAGGACGAGATACCGGTGCTGGCGGTGGCGGCCGCCCTGGCCGAGGGATCGACCGAGTTCCGCGGCGCCGCTGAGCTGCGGGTCAAAGAGACGGATCGGATCGCCACCATCTGCTCGGAGCTCGGCTCCCTGGGGGCCCGCATCGAGCCCGGCCGCGACAGCCTCGTCGTCCACGGCGGCGGCCCCCTCGAAGGGGGCTCGGCCCGCTCGCACGGCGATCACCGCATCGCCATGGCCCTGGCCGTGGCCGGCCTGGCCGCCAAGGGGAGGACCGACATCGAGGGGTGGGAGGCGGTGGGGACGAGCTATCCCGCCTTCGGCGACCACCTGGCCGACCTGGCGGGGTGACGGTTTTGGCCCTGATCGCCATCGACGGCCCGGGGGGGTCGGGCAAGTCCACCGTGGCCCGGGCCGTGGCCGCCCGCCTCGGTCTCGCCCATCTCGACACCGGGGCGATGTACCGGGCCGTCGCCTACGCCGCCCTCCGCCACAACCTCGACCCCGGTGACGGGGCCGCCCTCGGTCAGCTGGCCGGGCGGATGTCCCTCGAGGTCGGCGAGCGGGTGGTGGTCGACGGGGAGGACGCCACCGCCGCCATTCGGGGCCCCGACGTCACCCGAGTCGTCTCCCAGGTGTCGGCCCATCCCGAGGTCCGCGCCGAGATGGTGCGCCGCCAGCGGGCGTGGGCCGAGGGCCACGGGGGAGGGGTGGTCGAGGGCCGCGACATCGGAACGGTGGTGTTCCCCCACGCCGACCTCAAGGTCTTCCTCACCGCCTCCGACGAGGAGCGGGCCCGCCGGCGGGCCGCCGATCTCGGGACGGCCGACCGGGGCCGGGTCGCGGCCGAGCTGGCCGTGCGCGACCGCCTCGACTCCACCCGGGCCGTGTCCCCCCTTGCCGTGGCGGACGGGGCGTTGGTGATAGACACCACCGCCCGCCCGGTCGACGATGTGGTCGAGGAGGTGGTGGCCAAGCTGTGAGACCGGATCTGCTCTTCTACCGCTTCGCCCGTTCCCTGCTGGTCGGCGCCTGTCGCCTGTGGCTGCGGATGAGCTTCGAAGGCCTGGAGAACATCCCCGACTCGGGCCCTTTCATCCTCGCCCCGGTGCACCGCTCCAACATCGACACCGTCATCGCCGCCGGGGTCACCCGCCGGCGCATGCGGTTCATGGGCAAGGACTCGCTGTGGAAGTACCGGTTCCCCGGGGCCGTGTTCAGCGCCCTCGGGGGCTTCCCGGTCCACCGCGGTAGTGCTGACCGCGAGGCGCTGCGCCGCTGCATCGAGGTGATCGAGGGTGGCGAACCGCTGGTCGTGTTCCCCGAGGGCACCCGGCGGTCGGGGCCGCTGGTGCAGCCGCTGTTCGAGGGGGCCTCATACATCGCCGCCCGGACCGGCGTGCCGATCGTGCCCGTCGGCATCGGGGGCTCGGAGGCGGCCATGCCCCGGGGTTCGAAGATGATCCACCCGGTGAAGGTCCACGTCATCGTGGGCAAGGCCATGGACGCTCCCACCGGTGACCGGGGCCGGGCGTCGCGCCGGGCCGTCCACGACACGACCGAAGCGCTGCACTCCGAGCTGCAACGCCTCTTCGACCTGGCCCAGGCCCGGGTGGGGGCCTGAGAGACCCAGAGCCGAGGCCGGGCGGCGGGGCCGGCGCTACAGGCTGTGGGGCTTGGAGAACACCTCGCGCACCATCGGCTCGAAGTGCTCCAGGGGCAGGGTGTCGTAGGACGGGTCGAACGCCTTCTGGTCCCACTCGTCGGCGAACTTCTCGCCGAGGGAGAACCACTCGGCGCCCGTGTACTTGTCGCGGGCGTTGGCGTCGCCGCCGAAGTGGTGGTAGTAGTGCCGGCCCTGGAAGTCCTGGTGGGTGCGGATGACCTGGTACACCTCGTCGCGCACGTAGGGCTTGATGATCTCGGCGGCGATGGCCGGGTGGTTGGGCACGCTGATCGCCTTGCCGATGTCGTGGCACAGGGCGGCCACCACCATCTCCTGGTCGGCCCCGGCCCGCTCGGCGAGGGTGGCCGTCTGCAGGCAGTGGGTGAGCTGGTCGGTCGAGAAGCCGTCGACGATGTCGCCCAGCGAGCGGAGCAGGCCGAGCACCCGTTCGGCCACCCGGCCCTGGTTCTTCATGGTCTCGGCCCCGATCACCGCCCACTGCTCGGCGGTGGATACGTCCATGCTGGTGAAGCTGGAAACGGTGTCCGTCATAACCCCATTGTCGCGCCGTCGACGAGGGGGCCGTCGAGGGCGTGCAGAACCTGGCTGGCCGACAGGGCCCGGTCCTCGGCGGGCGTGGTCGGCGGCGGGGGAGCGCCGACCGCCAGCGAGGCGGCGGCGACCACGGCCCGGACCAGCTCGCGCAGCTCGCGGGGCGGCGGGAAGTACTCCTCCTCGTCGATCACCGCCACCCGCTCGGGGGGGATCCGCGGCGCCAGCCGCTGGATGACCGCCTCGACCAGCTCCTCGGGCGCCGAGGCCCCGGCGGTGACCGCCACCGTGCCGGACAGGTCGTCGGGGACCTCGTCGGGGCCGTCCACCCGGTAGACCCGGGGACAGCCCGCCGCCCGGGCCACCTTGGTCAGGGCCACGGTGTTGGAGGAGTTCTCCGAGCCGATGACGACCACGGCGTCGGCGGTGCCGGCCACCGCCTTCAGGGCGGTCTGGCGGTTGGTGGTGGCGAAGCACAGGTCGGAGCGCCCCGGCATCCACAGGTCGGGGAAGCGGCGCCGGGCGGCGTCCACCACCCCGGACCACTCGTCGTGGCTCAGGGTGGTCTGGGCCAGCAGGGCCACCGGGGTGCCCGGGTCGGCCAGGTCCTCCACGTCGTCCTCGGTCTCGACCAGCCGGACGGCGGCCGGGGCCTCGGCCATGGTGCCGACGGCCTCCTCGTGGCCCTCGTGGCCCACGTAGAGGACGGTGTAGCCCTTGCCGGCCCTGGTCTTCACCTCGTGATGGACCTTGGTGACCAGCGGGCACACCGCGTTGACCACCACTCCTCCGCCCCGGCGGGCCGCCTCGACCACTTCCGGCGCCGAGCCGTGGGCCGACAGCATGAGCGGGGCGCCGGGGGGCACCTCGGCCACCTCGTCGACGAAGACCACGCCCAGGCGGCGGAACCGGTCCACGACCAGCTGGTTGTGGACGATCTCGTGGTAGCAGTAGACGGGGGGCTCGAAGACCCGGACCATCCACGCCAGGGCCTTGATGGCCATCTCCACTCCGGCGCAAAAGCCGCGGGGCTCGGCCAGCAGCACCCGGTCCACGCCCACCCGGCCAGGCTACCGGCCGCCCGGTCGTATCCTTTCCCCATGTCGCTACCCAGGGTGGCGGCCGTTGACGAGGGCTCGCCGGCCCACCGGGCCGGCCTCCAACCCGGGGACGAGATCCTTTCCATCAACGGTCGGGTCCCCCGCGACGTCATCCAATACCGGCTTCTGGTCGATGAGGCCGAGGTGGACCTCGAGCTGCGCCGCGGCGGGCTCGAGACGGCGGCACGCGTCTCGAAGTCAGACGGGGAGCCGCTGGGGGCGGAGATCACCTCGGCCCTGTTCGACCAGGTCCGCACGTGCGACAACCACTGCGAGTTCTGCTTCATCTACCAGCTGCCCAAAGGCCTGCGCCCCAGCCTGTACATGAAGGACGACGACTACCGGCTGTCCTTCCTGTACGGGAACTTCACCACCCTCACCCGCTTCACCGAAGCCGACCTCGAGCGGGTGGTGACCGAGGGGCTGTCGCCCCTGTTCGTGAGCATCCACGCCACCGACCCCGAGGTGCGGGCCCGCCTGCTGCGCAACCGGCGGGGCGCCACCAGCCTGCGGTGGCTGCGGGCTTTGCTCGACCACGGCATCGAGGTGCACGGACAGCTCGTCGTGTGCCCCGGTGTCAACGACGGCGAGGTGCTGGCCGCCACCCTGTCCGGCATCCTCGACCAGTATCCCGAGCTGGCCAGCGCGGCTGCCGTTCCCCTCGGTGTCAGCCGCCACTCGACCGAGCCGTCGCTGCGCCCCCACACCACCGAAGAAGCGGCCGCCGTGGTCGACCTGGTCGAGGAGTGGCAGGAGACGTTCCTGTCCTGCCTCGGGCGCCGGCTGGTGTTCGTCGCCGACGAGTACTACCTGCTCGCCGGGCGCCCGCTGCCCCCGCCCGACGCCTACGAGGGCTTCCCCCAGCACGAGAACGGCATCGGCATCGCCGCCGCCTTCCGGGCCGCCTTCGTCGGCGCGACCGCCGCCCACGGGGTCCGGCCCGGGTTCTTCGCGTGGGTCGACGGCGCCCCGGCCGCCGGCTACCGGGCGACCCGGTCGGCCGAGACCCGGGTGGCCCTGAGAGCCCGGCCCGGCGCCCCGGTCGCCGTCCTGACCGGTCGGTACGGGGCGGCCGTGCTCGGCCCCCTTCTCGCCGGCCGGGCCCGGGTGATCACCGTCGAGAACCGCTTCTTCGGAGGCAACGTCGGCGTGGCCGGCCTCATGGTCGGCGAGGACGTCGCCGTCACCCTCAGCCAGGAGCCGCCCGGCCACCGCTACCTGCTGCCCGACGTCTGCCTGTCGGGCGGCCGGTTCCTCGACGGGATGGCGGTAGAGGACCTTCCCCGCCCGGTCGAGGTGGTGGCCACCGACGGGGCCTCGCTGCGCCGGGCCCTCGAGGTCGTCCGATGACGGCGGTGGCCGACCATCCCCCGGTGCGCCGCCCGGTGGTGGCCCTCGTCGGGCGGCCCAACGTGGGCAAGTCGACCCTGCTCAACCGCATAGTGGGCCGGCGCGAGGCCATCGTCGAAGAGCGGCCCGGCGTCACCCGCGACCGCAAGGTCGTCGAAGGGGAGTGGGCGGGGCGGGTCTTCGACGTGGTCGACACCGGTGGGTGGCTGGCCGGCGGCGGCCGCCTCGAGCAGCAGGTGAGCGCCCAGGCCGAGCGGGCCATCGCCCAGGCCGACGTGGTCCTGCTGGTCGTCGACGCCGCCGTCGGGGTGACCGAGGAGGACGAACAGGTGGCCGGTCTCCTGCGCCGGTCGGGCCGGCCGGTGCTGGTGGTGGCCAACAAGGTCGACTCCGACACCCGTGAGCCCGACGTGTGGGAGTTCACCCGGCTGGGGCTGGGCGACCCCTGGCCGGTCAGCGCCCTGCACGGGCGGGGCTCGGGCGACCTGCTCGACCAGGTGGTGAGCCGGCTCCCCGCAGAGCCGGAGCCGGCGGCGCCCGCCGACCAGGAAGAGGAAGGGCCGGGCTGCCCGGCGGTCGCCATCGTGGGCCGGCCCAACGTGGGCAAGTCCACCCTGTTCAACCGCCTCATCGGCGAGGACCGCTCGGTCACCCACGACATGCCGGGCACCACCCGCGACGCCATCGACACCGTCGTCGAGACCGACGAAGGCCCCGTCCGGTTCGTCGACACCGCCGGGCTGCGCCGCCGGGCCCGGGCCGGGGAGGCGACCGAGTACTACTCGCTGGTCCGGGCGCTCAAGGCCATCGACCGGGCCGACACCGCCCTCCTCGTGATCGACGCCACCGAGGGGGTAACCCACCAGGACCAGCGCCTGGCCGAACGGGTCGACGCCGCCGGCAGCCCGATCGTGATCGTGCTGAACAAGTGGGAGACCCTCGACGCCGACGCCCGGGCCAACGTCATCGCCCAGGTGGCCGACCGCCTGTCGTTCCTCGGCTACGCGCCCGTCCTCAAGGTGAGCGCCCTCACCGGTCTCGGCGTCCACAAGCTGCTGCCGGCTCTGCGCCAAGCGGTGACCGAATACCACCGGCGGGTGCCGACCGCCGAGCTGAACCGGGCCGTCCAGGCCGCCCAGGCCGCCCACCCGGCGCCGGGGTCGCGGATCCTGTACGCCACCCAGGGCGCGGTCGACCCCCCGACCTTCACCGTGTTCGCCACCCGCACCCTGCCGCCCACCTATCTGCGCTATCTCGAGCGTCGGATCCGTGAGCATTTCGGGTTCGGGCCGACACCCCTGAAGATCCGGGTGAGAAGGAGATCCTCGTGAGTCGGCAGCTTGGCCCGCCTCAGGCGGGCCATTAGGTTCGGGTCGCCATGGTCGAACGGGCGGTACTGGCCGCGGTCAGCGCCGGTTGCCTGGTGGCCGCCTGGATGTGGGGGCGGTCGAGCCGTCGCCTGCAGCGGGCCATGCGCCGCATCGAGCAGGCCTCGGGCGCCGGGGCCGACGCCGCCGCCCTGGCCCGGGCCGCCTTCAACAAGGAGACCCACACCGCCCTGCTGTACGCCGTGCTCGCCATCGGCGCCACCCTCATCCTCGTGCTGGGTCGCAGCCTCTACTACATCCCGTTCCTCCTGGTGTTCGCCCCGATCGGCGTCTCGTTCCGCTACGCCTCGCGGTTCCTCGCCGCGGCGCGCCTGGCCGAGGAGCGCTCGGTCATCGAGCGGCGGGCCGAGGAGGTCCTGGCCCAGGAGCAGCTGGCCCCCATGCGGTGGTCGGCCCGGCTCGCCCCCGAGCAGCTGCCGGAGATCGACGGCTTCGAGGTGGGCACCCTCTACGAACCGGGGACCGGGGCCATGGCCGGCGACTTCTACGACCTGTACCCCAGCGGCCGGGGCCGGCTGGCGGCGGTGATCGGCGACGTGTCGGGCCACGGCATCGACCCGTCGATCACCGCCTTTCAGGTCAAGTACCTGTTGCGGGTCTTCCTGCGCCAGTACCGCGACCCGGCCCAGGCCATGGAGGAGCTGAACGCCGTCATGAGCAGCCAGCCCCACACCGAGGAGCTGGTGTCGCTGTGCGCGGTCGTGTTCGACCAGTCGGCGGGGACACTGCGGTACGCGTCGGCCGGCCATCCCCCCGCCTGGCACTGGCACGACGGCGCCGTGCGGCCCTTGCGAGCGACCGGGCCACTGTTGACCCTGGCCCCGTCGGCCACCTACACCAGCCGCGAGGTCGGTCTGGACCCCGGCGACGTCCTGCTGCTGTACACCGACGGCCTGGCCGAGGCCCGCGCCGGCGAGAACCTCTTCGGAGAGGAGCGGGTGGCGAGCATCCTGCGGCGCGACCCCGGCCTCGACGTGAGCATCCTGTGCAAGACGCTGCGCGACGCCGCCCTCGAGTTCGCCGACCAGCCCTTCGGCGACGACATCGCCATCCTGGCCGTGCGCCGCACGTGACCGCCGAGCCCACCGGCCCGTCGCCATCCGAGCCCGCGGCGCTGGCCGCGGCCAACGAAAGGGCCCTCGCCGGCAACCGGAGCGAGGGGGCCGACAAGCTGGCCCGCCAGAACAAGCTGTTCGTGCGGGAGCGCCTCGCCCTGCTCCTCGACCCCGGCAGCCTGGTGGAGGACGGCCTGTTGGCCAACGCCAGCGACGGATCACTGCCGGCCGACGGGGTGGTGACGGGCACGGGCACGGTGGACGGCCGGCGGGTGTGCGTCATGGCCAACGACCCGACGGTCAAAGCCGGATCCTGGGGCGCTCGCACCGTCGAGAAGATCGTGCGGCTGACCGAGTACGCCCTCGACCACGAGCTGCCGGTGTTCTGGCTGGTCGACTCGGCCGGGGCCCGCATCACCGACCAGGTGGAGCTGTTCCCCGGACGGCGGGGGGCGGGGCGGATCTTCTACAACCAGGTGAGGCTGTCGGGCCGGGTCCCCCAGATCTGCTGCCTGTTCGGGCCCTCGGCCGCCGGGGGGGCCTACATCCCGGCCTTCTGCGACGTCGTGTTCATGGTCGAGGGCAACGCGTCGATGTACCTCGGATCGCCCCGCATGGCCGAGATGGTCATCGGCGAGCAGACCACCCTCGAGGAGATGGGCGGCGCCCGCATGCACACGACCGTCTCCGGGTGCGGGGACAACCTGGCCGACGACGACGCCGCCGCCATCGCCGCCGCCCGTCGCTACTTCTCGTACCTACCGGGGTCGTGGAGAGACCAGCCGGCGGTGGTGGCCGCCCGCCCGCCGGCCCGCCAGATGACCGCCGACCTGGTGCCGGAGTCGGACCGGCAGGGATACGACATGCACCACCTGGTCGAGGCCCTGGTCGACGCGGACAGCTTCTTCGAGGTGAAACCCCTCTACGCCCAGGAGATCATCGTCGGTTTCGGCCGCCTCGAGGGCCGTCCCGTCGGCATCGTCGCCAACAACCCGGCCCGCAAGGGGGGCGTCCTGTTCGTCGACTCCGCCGACAAGGCCGCCCGGTTCATCTGGTGCTGCGACGCCTTCAACGTGCCGCTCGTCTTCCTCGCCGACGTCCCCGGGTTCATGGTCGGCACCCAGGTGGAGCGGGCCGGCATCATCCGCCACGGCGCCAAGATGATCACCGCCGTGTCCGAGGCGACCGTGCCCAAGGTGTCGGTCATCGTGCGCAAGGCCTACGGGGCGGGCCTGTACGCCATGGCCGGACCGGCCTTCGCCCCCGACGGCTGCATCGCCCTGCCCACGGCCCGCATCGCGGTGATGGGCCCGGAGGCGGCGGTCAACGCCGTCTACGCCAACCGCATCGCGGCCATCGATACCCCCGAGGAGCGTGAGCGGTTCGTCCAGGAGCGCCGGCGCGAGTACGAACAGGACGTCGACCTGCTGCGGCTGGCGTCCGACCTGGTGGTCGACGCCGTGGTCCAACCGGAGGACCTCCGGGCCGAGGTAGTGGCCCGGCTGGCCGCCGCCGCCGGCAAGGACCGCCGCTTCTCCGACCGCCACCACGGCGTGCCTCCCGTATGACGCCGGGGGGCTGACCGTTGCCGTGGTGCGAGGCCTGCCAACGGGAGGTGGACGACTCCGAGCTCGACGAGGAGGGGGGCTGCCCGACCTGCGGCACGGTGCTCACCGGGCCCCACCGGGTGCCGTGGCACTTCCGGGTGCTGGTGGTGGCCACCGCCATCTACCTTCTCTACCGGCTGGTCCAGGGCCTCATGTGGTTGGCCCACCACATCTGACCGGCCCCCGCCGGTCCCGAGCGCCGGGCTCGCCGGCGCTCGAGTCGGGACGGCGGGACTTGAACCCGCGACCCCCAGACCCCCAGTCTGGTGCGCTACCAAACTGCGCCACGTCCCGTGACCGGCATGGTAGCGGCGCCGCGGGGGAAGCCCACCGCCCGGATGTCACCCACTTCGGGCCCAGATGGTGGAAGACTTGGCGGCGGCGGGTGGGCGCCGACCGTTGCCCAGGGTCCTTGTCCTCCTCCGTGCCCCGTGCCATGTGGGCCGGCGCCTCCCGCTGCTTCCCCGGTCGCGATTTTCGGGTATGACCGACGTAGCGGTACCTTCGCCGCCAAACACACCGGCAGGCAGGGGAGGCCACATGTCGTATCAGGAGATCCTGGGCCGCGAGAACGTCAACGACCTCGACGCCATCCTCGCCATCACCAACACGGACGTGGACGAGGTGGTCCACGCGGTCAAGGACAACGCCGACGCCATCTTCACGTGGGACTACGAGCGCAGCCGCCCCGCCCTCGGCCGCCTGTACGAGAAGGCCAAGACCAGCCAGTGGAACGGTGAGACGGACCTGCCGTGGGACACCGACGTCGACCAGGAGGAGCTGGCGGTCCAGATGGGCATGGGCGGGGTGCCGGAGTTCGCCCACCTCCTGCCCGAGGAGTTCCGTTCCACGCCGGTGGCCAAGTGGGGGCAGAAGGAGTGGATCCAGTTCGGCATCGAGCAGCAGAACTGGATGCTCTCCCAGTTCATGCACGGCGAGCAGGGGGCGCTGGTCTGCACGGCCAAGATCGTGGAGACGGTGCCGTGGGTCGACGCCAAGTACTACGCCTCCACTCAGGTGATGGACGAGGCGCGCCACGTCGAGGTGTTCGCCAAGTACCTCGACACCAAGCTGTCGGGCCACTACCCGATCAACGCCCACCTGCGCATGCTGCTCGACGACATCGTCAACGACAGCCG